>CAYMJY010000006.1:0-16782 GCA_964391355.1 uncultured Dehalococcoidia bacterium
TATTCTGGCTCATTGGACAGTTGGTGAAACTCCGGGTGAAGATGGTTTTTAAGGCTCAATTGCAAACGCATTTGTGTATTCTAATTGTGCCATAGTTTAGGAACAACTAAGAGTCATTTAAGAACGCGTTTAATAAATTTAGAAACTCGCGAGGGTTTTCACCATAACACCAATGGCCTGCATCTGGGACGACAACTAGATCACAAATCGGTATTTCCTTCGCCATTTTTTCAGCTACAGACTGGGTCAACAATTGACTGTCCTCGCCGCGCATTAAAAGAGTGCGCACAGGAATATTTGGAAGTACATCCCATGCATCCGGCCTTTCATATTCAAGTAAAACTGACCGATCCCTTTTCCAAATCAAAGAACCATCATTTTGCCTACGAGTCATCGCAATTGATTGGTCCCTTAATAGAGCTTGAGAACTACGTGGTTCACGCTGGCTGATTCTCTGCATAACTGATTGTAAGTTCGGCCATACATCTTCTTCTTTGTAGTAGCGCTCAAACATGGAAGCTGATCCAGGGTTAAATTGGTCTGGGTCCATATCAACTATTACTAAGTTCTTCACTTTATGGTTTTCCTGGGCCACATAAGAGAACGCATACTTCCCTCCTGCTGAGTGACCCACAATACTAATATCGGCTATACCCAATGCATCAATTACTTCTCCTACTTCTCTTACATAATTGTCAAAATGATAATTACCAGGTAAATGCTGACTCTCTCCGTGCCCTCGACTATCCATGGCATAGACATGAAATTCTTTTGACAAAGACTTAGCTATGTGATTCCAATTACCTGCGGAGTCTTGCAATCCATGGAGTAATAGGAGTGCAGGGCCATTACCACCCCAATCTAAGCAATGCAGAATCCCATCTTTTATTTCAATAAAGAGTTGTTTCGGGGTATGCATGCACTCAAATTGCCGTGCCGTCTAAATTTAATAGAGATCGAGCAAGGACCTTAGCTCCGTCCTCGATATCGCCAATAGAAGCCCATTCTTCTGATGCATGGCTCCTGCCTTCTTTGCATCGAATAAAAACCATACCAGCAGGAGCTACAGGCGCTAACCGCGCTGCGTCGTGTGATGCTCTGCTTGGCATTTTCATAACGGGCAGACCTAGAGATTCGCATGCTTGTGATACAGCTTCTTGCATTTGAAGAGGCAAGGTTACTGGTTCTTCAATGTGTTGCCATTCTATACTGGCATCCAAACCTCTCCTTTGTGCAATTTCAGCCAATTCTTGATCAATTTCATGCATGGCCTGTACGAGGGGCGCTGCTTCAATACTCCTTATTTCGACCGTAAGATTGACTTCTCCGGGAATCACATTGGCCATATTTGGTAAATTTTCTAACCAACCAACTGTACCTACTCCCTCAGGTGACATCAAAGGAGAAGTTGCAACTTTTTCAACTAAAAGAACTAATTCCGCAGCAGCAGCAAGTGCATCTTTCCTGTCGGTCATCATTGTTGCACCAGCATGATCTGCTGAACCGCGTATAGAAACTTTTGCACGACAAGGTGCAGCTATCGCTGTGACTACGCCAACGCTTAAATTTCCTCTTTCTAGTACCGGAGCTTGCTCTATGTGTAATTCTAAATAACCTGCAATCGAACCGGGTTGCCTTACAGCAGTCTCCAATTGGGAAGGGTTTCCACCTAAATCAATGATTGCTTCGCTGAGGCTTTGGCCGAATGGCGTGACTGCACTAGAAACTTCATTGATAGTCACATCTCCAGCCATTATCCTTGAACCTAATGGACTTAAGTTCACTATAGTGGGTTCCTCGCATACAAAATCAACAATTTCAAGTGGATGTTTTAATTCAATAGACGATTCATTTAATGCACGAGCAACTTCTAATGCAGCCATTACGCCAAGAATACCGTCGAACCTACCCCCACCTTGAACCGTATCAGTGTGTGATCCCATCATCAGTACTGGGTATCCCTCTTCTCCTCTACGTCCAATTAAGTTGCCAGCAGCATCTACTCTTACAGACAGTCCTGCATCTTCGAACTGCTTATACAACCAAGCTCTGGATTCCAAGTACTGAGGGCTAAATGCACGGCGAGTGTATGGGATGCCTGGGTCTGTAAAACGTGAGATTGCATCTATGTCAGCTTGAATACGTTCAGGTTTAATAGGGAGATTAAAATTAGAATTTTGCACGATTAACTCCACGTTTCGAATGCCATTAGGCTATCATGCACTTCAAGTTTAGGTTAGGTATATCAACAATATGAATTGGCTTACCATTTCTTTAATTAGTGTCGCAATGTTTTCTTTTGTAACCATCATCGACAAAAGATTAATTGTTACTCATTTCCCCAGTGCTTCAAGCTTTAATGCCTCAGTTGGTATATGGAACCTTATAGCAGGGTCGATAGTCCTGATTTTTGTTTTACCAATTTATGGCGTCCCTAGCACTCACGCCATAGTTATTTCATTATTTGCGGGAATATTATGGGCTGCAGGGTTGTCGCTTTTCTTCTATTCGTTGCGATTTGAAGAAGTTTCTCGGGCAACTTCCATATGGATGACAGCACCCATTTTTTCCTCTTGGGTTGCAGTATCTTTCTTCGGTGAAAAATTGAATTCACTACAATGGATTGCAATCGCAGCCGTGGTTATTGGTGCACTGATGATGTCTTTTAAGCCTGGGAAGAGCACTGGGGCGTTATTCGATAAAAAGGCACTACTGGTATTGACCCTAGCATCATTTGTTACAGGGTTGGCTTTTGTAATTAACAAGGAAGCGACAAACCTAACAGATGTCTGGACCACTCATGGAGTAAGGAATATATCTATGGGATTAGGGCTTTTTGCTTTTTCGTACAAAAAGGGAGTTGTTAGTGATGCCTTTGGTGCACTAAACAATTTGAGAGCGCTGTTGCTTTTTGGAATCGCAGAACTCTTTCTTGCCTCAATTGCAGCTTTTTTGGTAGTTGTAGCCCTTGATATTGGGCCCGCCTCATTAGTTGCAACAGTCAGCTCAACTAGGCCCCTACTAGTGTTGATTTTGGGAGTATCTATGAGCACGAAGTATTTCAATGTCCTTGGAGAAACGCTTGATCGTGATAGTTTGCTCGTGAAGTTTGCTGCAACTACGGTCATTGTAGCTGGGGTAAGTATACTTGCCCTCACTTAGCGAAATAAATCCTTTGTACTATCCCGGATAATCGCTTGAATTCCATGCTCACTTGGTTCATATGAGTAGCCTCGTACTATTGATACCGGTACGCGTCCAAGTTTATGAGTAACAAGTTCAGATGCAGCAGCAATTTCATCGACTATGGCAATTGTAGTGGATTCTAATTGCCGTCCATCAGGGTCGAATTCCCCCCTATAATCTACTAAAGGTTCTATCCCAGACGAGCCTATAGCTATGTTGATGGCACCTTCTCTCCAAGGACGTCCGAAAGTATCACTAATTATCACGGCAACATTTTTTGCTGACTTCTGGAAAATGCTATTTTTAATCGCCGAAGCTGAAGAATCTGGGTTTATGGGCAAGAGAACTACTGTTTGGTTAGTTCCTGCATTGGAGGCATCGATTCCTGAGTTTGCACAAATAAAGCCATGAGTTGTTTCTGTAATTAGAATTCCATTGTCCATTCTCACTATCCTTACAGATTCTCGTAAGACAAGTTCTACCAGCCTGGCATCTTTGTCCCACTTAACGGCATAGTCAGATGCAAATTTAGAAGGTTTGATATCGTTCAGGTTTTCAACCCTGCCTTCGGACTTGGAAACCACCTTTTGTGTAACAACTAAAATATCACCGTCGTTTATAGGGGTATTTTGATTTTTAGCAGCGCCTAATATCTCAGAAACTAAATCAATGGTTTCTGAGACTTCCGGAATTCCGTTAATGCCAATTATTGAAACAAATTTATCCATGCAAAATTATTAACATGACTACAAAGTTATTTTGATTAATTAATCATCTATTTAATAGTATAATCATAATACTAAAGACTTGGAGGGTACCATGGCTGAAGATTTAGAAGGGAAAATTCAAGTTGATATACGATACTGCTTAGGCTGAGGTAAATTCCCAATGGCTGCCTGGACGGCAGCGGAGATTTATGAGGCTGCGGGTGTTGAAGTTGGTCTGTCTATGACTCCTGTAGGTAAAGGTCGATTTGAAGTATACGTAGACGACGAAATTGTATATAACAATAAAGAGCATGCGACTTCTGGAATTACAATAGAGTCAGTTAAAGAAATTACAAAGTTAATTAAGCAAAAATTGGAAAACACAGTTGCAGCAGGATAGTCAGTGTGTAGAGGAATTACTTGGGCTTAGGGGGCATTTCTAAAGAATAAAATGCCTCCATATATTGAAATAGATGTTGACATCTGTCCTAATACTGATTTCCCTGCGCTAAAGGTTTTTCAATCAATCGAGGAGCCGTGGGAAGTGACACAGGTTGTGGCTCCTCTTCCGAACGGAACATTGGGCTCTTGCTCTGTTACAGGCTGGGGTAATGAAGGACCAGTTATCGCATTCGCGGTTAATGTATTCGATTCTGGAGAAGGTACGGTTTTACTTATTTTTGGAGGAGAGCAAGGAATTCGACTTAAGGCACGGGATTCGATTGAGCCTTGGTCTATTGATTCACCAGAGCAATGGGGCGAACCTTGTTTGCTTTTGCCAGCAGGCACACTAACTAACAATCCTGTAACTTCTTAACAGATCAGTTCGACAATTTCTATCGACCCTTGATTCGGGCTTAAAGGGCCTTTATTTTCTTACAGTGGGATCGTAACTTTAAAAGGCTGTGTTCGATAAACCTGTAATCGATTTTTAAATACTGAGATCTGTAAGGGATTACAAATAGTTCCCACAATTTTACTCATGCATATTTACCACTATCAGTATTAGGATGACATTGTAGTTCTAATTAGCAATTGGCTTTTGCCATATACCTTAGTATCAGTTTTGGTAAAGGAAGAACGAGATGCTTGAAGGAATAATCTCAGGAGTTATCCAAGGTATTTTTGAATGGTTCCCTGTAAGTTCTCAGGGTGTTATAGCTATTGTTGCTGAGATATTTATGAATTCTGAGTTCGAATCGGCAATCGCACTCGGAATTTGGCTGCATTCAGGAACCTCGTTGGCTGCATTAATTGTTTTTAGGAGAGATTTATTCTCTATGCTTTCACACCTAAAAAGTACAGAAAATAATAATATCGGCCGTAATTATGCGTATACAACATTTTTCAGTGCTTTAATCGGCGTGCCAATTTTATTGTTTATAGAGGAAATTAATATTCAATCGGGTTCGGTCATGATGATATTCATTGGATTAGCGATGCTAATTACTGCCACTTTCCTGAAGTACTCTAAATTAGAAAAAAACGAGAAATCTTTGAAGGATATCCGTATAAAAGACTCTATATTGATTGGTGTAATGCAAGGATTATCTGCTGTCCCGGGTCTAAGTAGATCTGGAGTGACCATCGCTGTCCTTTTAGGCAGAGGTTTCGGGAGAACAGATTCTTTGAAGTTTAGCTTTATGCTAAGTATACCTGTTAGTCTGGGAGCAGCCGTGATAGCAGGCATACGTTATGAATTGCCTCAAAGTACTATAGGAATTGTAGGAGCTTTCACGGCATTTTTAGTTGGTTTGATAAGCATTAAATCGCTTTTGGCATTTTCAAGTAGAGTCAATTTCTTCTGGTTTATGATGGTTGCGGGAGTAATGATCATAACAGGTGGGGTTTTACAAATAATCCTTAGTTGATTTTGATTAACCTAAAGATCTTCACGGATTTTTTTAACATAGCACCTAAAAGATTCCAGCTGCAATTCCCGAAATTTGAAGTAACTACAGAGAGTGCGGATCTATATCAAATAGGAGTTTTAATTATCTCCGCGTGTTATACCTTCATCCCCCGAGTATTCCCTGTTGGAAAATACACCAATCTCTCGCCCTTGATGAACATGAATGATCAAGTCATCTCTAGACAGGCCTACGGCATCAAGTACTTGAGCATCAAGATCATCTATCAAGTCTTGAATCCCATCTTGAGTGAACCTTTCGGAAACGCACAAAGTAGCATGAACGATGGAACCAATGAAGTGAACATCAAACCTGCCTTGAGCCTGGTCCTCATCAAAAATTGTATATACCTCCGAATACGGAGTACGGCATTCTCTCTCAAACCTAAGCTCCAATTTCGCCTCCTATACTATTCACGAACTTGTCCTTCTCCTCGCGCTACCCATTTGTATGATGTTAACTCTTTAAGACCCATTGGTCCGCGAGCATGTAATTTACCCGTACTGATAGCTACTTCGGAACCCAAACCTAGCTGACCACCATCATTGAAGCGAGTGGACGCATTGACCAAAACCAAAGCTGCATCAATCTCACTTACAAATCTATTTCCTTTTTCTATATCGTTAGTGATTATGGCTTCAGAATGACCGCTACCATGAGCTTCTATGTGCTGAATAGCTTCCTCCAGTGTGTCTACCATCCTAATAGATGCTATTAGGTCTAAGAACTCCTGGCCAAAATCTTGGGGAGTAGCTTGCTTTACAGAACTTATTCCAAGTGGCTCTACTAAAGAAATAGTTCTCGCATCACAACGTAACTCAACACCTTCCTCAATTAAAGCTAAACACACCTTTCGCACTACTTCCGGATCAATTGAGGAATTAATTAGCACAGTATCTAAAGCATTACAAACGGCTGGAGCTTGTACTTTTGCATTAACAATAATTCGCGTGGCCATTTCCAGATCGATATTATCGTCTAAGTAAATATGGCAAACCCCAATTCCGCCAGTAATAGCCGGTACTGTTGCCTCTGAAGCTACAAAATGAATTAAATTAGCTCCGCCTCTCGGTATGATCAAGTCAAAATGACCATCCATCTTGATCATTTCTTGTACTAGAGTTCTGTCGGATGATGAAATCATCTGAACACTCTCTTTGGGGATTGCACTTTCTGACAATGCGTCTGTAATCAAACTCCCCAGCGCAAAGTTCGTTGATTTTGCTTCACTTCCACCCCGCATTACAACTGAATTTCCTGATTTAATGCACAAACTAGCAATATCAACTGGAACCTCAGGGCGTGCTTCAAAAATAGTGCCTATTACTCCTAAGGGTACTCTATGTTTTTCCAGCTGAATTCCGTTGAGAAGTTTATTTGATTCGAAAACCTCACCAACGGGATCAGGCAACTGAATAACTCTACCTATACCCTCCGCCATAGATTGTAATTTACTACTGGTCAATTTCAGCCTTGCAACTACTGATTGATCCACCTTTTTGTCATGAGCTGATGAAACATCTTTTTCATTTGACTCAATCAGATGGTCTTCATGCAAGAGTAGAGCCTCGGCGATATTCTGGAGTGCTGAGTTTTTCTGATGGGATGAGGCAGTACGCAAACTACGTGCAGCGATTCTTGCAGCAGTGGCTTTTTCTAGTAATTCTGGTGTAATACTTTTCATATTTTAGAGTACTACCATGTTATTTCGATGAATTGCAGCATCACCATAGTGATACCCGAGTTTTTGAAGTATGTCATTTGAATTTAAGCCACATAGCAGTCTTAAATCATCAGCACAATATGAAGCTATACCATATGCTATGCGGTCTCCATTTTTACTAAGAACCACTACCACATCCCCTCTATTAAAAAGACCCTTAACTGTGTTTACACCAGCGGGCAGTAGTGAACCGCTTTGAGATCTAAGGGCTGCAATTGCACCGTCATCAATGATTATTTCACCATTAGTATCAGTGAGGCCACTCAAAAGCCATCGTTTTTTGCCTTCCATTTGATTTGAAGTAGCTTCAAAAAAGGTTCCGACGGAGAAACCACTTGCAGCTTTTAACACAACATTTTTTTGCTTACCTCCGGCAATTACCACTGGCACACCAGATGAAGTAGCATGGGAAGCTGCTAGTAGCTTTGAAAGCATTCCCCCTTTGCCTGCAGATTCAGCAGTTAGCGGTTCTGCTAGTGAAAGAATGGACTCATCAATCCTCTCAACATTTGAAATCAATGAAGCCTTTGAAGTTCTATGAGGATCTGCTGTGTGAAGGCCACCAGAATCAGTCAAAAGTAAAAGAAGATCCGCATCTACAAGGCTAGCGACCATGGATGAAAGTGTGTCGTTGTCACCAAATCTTTCTTGGCTTATTTCTTCTGTATCAACTACATCATTTTCGTTAATTATTGGTAGAACTGAGCGTTCTAAAAGCCCGCTTAGAGTATTACGGACATTCAGATAACCTTGCCTATTCTCAACATCATGCCTAGTTAACAGTGCTTGGGCAACAACAATGCCTTTTTCACTGAACATTCTTTGATACAAGCTCATTAAATGGCCTTGTCCCACTGCGGCAAGAACTTGCCGGTCGATTATTCCGTGTTTGATTGGATTACCTAAAATTTCGCGGCCTGCAGCTATTGCACCGGAACTAACCAAAATCACCTCTACTCCGTGCTCCATCACTTCAGAAATTTGGGTAGCTAAGGAACGAATGGCTTTGGTGTCCAGCGAGTCTGAGCGTCCAGTTAGCACGTTGGTGCCAGCTTTGACAATAATCCGATGGTATCTCAGGCTAGGTTTCGCCTTTTTGCCTATAAATGTTTTGCTATTCAAGTCCATCAGATATCTCATTGTTACAAAGTGTGAACCCTGTAATTATAACTCTTGAATTAGATTTGATGGCATAGCTTCCCTATTAGAAAATTTTGATACCCCTGATATAGTGGTTTTGAAAATCAGTTATTAAGTATGCCCATCTCAACGAGATGGGCGATTTTGCATGGATTCATATGTCATTACAGGGTCTCTTTAAAGCTTTTTCTAAGGTCGATGACTACAATAACCTTGTATCTTCACTCAAAGAATCCAATACAAATCCTTTCAGGGCAACAGTAACTGATTCAGCTAAACCGTTTTTACTAGGCTCGATGTGGAAGGATATAAACAAGACTTTTCTAGTAGTTTGCCCAAAACCTGAAGATGCTAGATTGATGATCGCTCAACTTGATTCATACTTTGGTGAAGAGTCATCAATATTCCATTTCCCTGAGTTGGAGGTTATACCATACGAAAGGGTCAGAGCGGACAAACAAATTGAGCACCAAAGGCTCGTGTGCCTCAATGCTCTTTCTTCAAACACAAATAACCCGAATCCATTAATAGTTACATCTAATATTGCGTTGATGCAGAGAACCATTCAACCCAGATTAATGTCAGACCTCCCAGAAATTATTAAAGTGGGACAAAAAATTCAAATTGAATCTACCTTAAAATCATGGACTGCGATGGGGTATGACTTTGAAGAGCACGTTTATCAAAAAGGAAGCTTCTCTAGGAGAGGGGGCATTTTAGATATTTTCTCTCCCCAAATGGAATTCCCTGCTCGGTTGGAATTATGGGGAGAAGTGGTAGAGGCGATTAGATTGTTTGACCCTCTTACCCAACGTTCAGTGGCTAACGTCGACCAAATTCTAGTAATCCCATCTCAAGAAATTTTACCCAAATTCTCGGCGGAAAATGTTTTCAACACTAACTATTCTCAGATGAATCTTTCCTCAATAAACCCTAAAGAAAAAGACCGAATACAAGAAGAGCTAGCAGATCTGTCGAGCGGGATATCGACTCAGAGTTCTTCACTTTACGCTGGTTTTTTTCAAGAGCACGCTCTATTGGACCATATTGGGCACCTTCAAAACATAATTTATGTTCTTAACGAACCGGATGAAATCGACCAAATAGGAATAGAGTGGCAAAACAAGGCAGACAAGCTACTGACGGAAAAGCAAAAAAGATTTGAGCTGCCAGAAGGATTTACAAAACCTTACTACGAGTGGGACAAGGTAAAAGCCGATATAGGAAAATCACAGTCGCTTGGCATTACTAGATACCAGCTAGGCTCTTATAAAAAGTCTTACTTTATTCCTGTTTACCCGGCTCCTAGTTTTAATTCAAGTTTGGGGAAATTCACGCAGGCATTAGCAAGCTCTAATACATCTAGCATCAGAATCATTGCTACTCAACATGCTCAACGCGTAAGCGAAATCTTGAAAGAATCTGACGTTCCTGTGGTAGAAACCCAGCACATCGATTCGCTTCCATCGACATCTACAATTAACGTAATTAGAAATCCTGCTGATGGCGGATGGATACTTAAACCAGAATCGGATTCTGAAAATGTGTTAGTCACATTTTTCACCGATAGAGAATTATTCGGGTTTACTAAAAGAACTCCAAGGAGGTCTCGTAAAAATGCAGCCATTACATCATCGCTGTTGTTGGATGATTTAAAGCCTGGGCAGTTCGTTGTTCATATAGAGCACGGAATTGCACGTTTCTCTGGTACTCAATTCTTCGACCATGGTGTTGGTGAGGACGCATCAAATGAATACGTGATTTTGGAATATGCAGAGGGCGATCGAATTTACGTTCCTTTGGATCAAATTGGAAGAATCTCAATCTACACAGGTGGTGATGAAACTGCACCCGTGCTTACACGTTTGGGGTCTTCTGAATGGTCGCGAAAAATAAAAAGAGCTAAAGATTCCACTCGTCGACTAGCTATTGATCTGCTAGAAATTCAAGCCCAAAGAGAAATCGAGAAAGGTCACTCTTTTTCAATTGACTCCGTTTGGCAACACGAAATGGAAGATGCTTTTCCATACATAGAAACTGAAGATCAAGTAGCTGCTATTGCAGACGTGAAAGACGATATGGAGAGATCTAAGCCAATGGATCGATTGATCTGTGGTGACGTTGGTTACGGAAAGACGGAAGTCGCTTTGCGGGCAGTTTTCAAGACAATAATGGACGGTAAACAGGCAGCTATTTTAGTCCCAACGACAGTATTAGCCCAGCAACATTTTGAGACATTTAAGGAACGTCTAGATCCTTATCCAATTAGGCTTGAAGTACTAAGTAGGTTCAGAAAAACTCACGAGCAAGAGGCAGTGGTTTCGTCACTACGAAATGGCGAAGTAGATATCGTTATAGGTACTCACCGGTTAGTTCAATCGGACGTAGGGTTTAAGGATCTAGGTTTGGTAGTGATAGATGAAGAGCATCGTTTCGGTGTTAACCACAAAGAGAAGTTGAAAGATTTGCGGCGTTCTGTAGATGTACTTTCCTTAACTGCTACGCCAATTCCAAGGACGTTACATATGGCTCTTGCTGGGCTGCGGGATATTTCAAATCTGGAAACACCACCTGAAGAGCGTTTACCTATAAAAACTTATTTAGCTGAAGCATCTGATGAATTGATTCAAGAAGCTATTCAAAGGGAAATTGACCGTGGAGGGCAAGTTTTCTACCTACACAATAGAATCGACTCAATCAACTTCGCTGCAGAATCTTTGAGGAACTTAATCCCGAATCTCAAAGTTGTTGTTGCGCATGGCCAATTACCAGAAGACAAGCTTGCGAAGGCGATGAAAATATTCATTGATGGTAAAGCTGACGTTTTAGTCTGTACTACCATTATTGAGTCAGGTCTTGATATTCCATCAGTCAACACATTGATCGTGGACAGACCAGATCGTTTAGGGCTTGCCCAGCTTTATCAATTACGAGGGCGTATAGGCAGGGGTGCATTAAGGGGCTATGCATATTTAATTATTGAACAAGGAAGAAGGATTACAGAAATTGCACAAAAACGACTTGAAGCAATAGTAGCAGCTAATGAACTCGGAGCAGGATTTAGAATTGCAATGAGGGACCTTGAAATTCGCGGTGCCGGCAATATTTTGGGTGCCGAGCAAAGCGGACATATTCATGCCATAGGTTTTGATTTATATACCCGCCTTCTGGCTGAATCCGTAGAGATACTAAGAAATATGTCATCTGATTTTGTACTGGAAGAAAAGCAAGATCCGATAATTGATCTACACATAGCTGCTTCAATTCCTGAAGATATGATAAACGACTTACCAACACGAATAAGTTTGTATCAAAGAATGGCAAAGCTTAGGGCGATAGAAGATATAGACGATTTGGAAAATGAATTAGCAGATAGATACGGGAAAAATCTGCCTACGGAACTTTCCAATCTCATGTTGAACTTGAGAATTAAGGTGTTGTCTAGAATGGCTGATGTTGAATCAGTAATGAGAAGGAACAACGAAATAACAATCAAGCTGGGATCTCCAATCGGAGGTGCAAGTGTGGCACTAGAACGTGTACTAGGAGATGGAGTGAGAGTTGGTTACCAGCAAATTAAGTACGAGCAGAATTCTAAAAATGAATGGATTAAATCGATAATAGGTATTTTGAAAGCATTAAATGAATTTAGAGAAAAATTTAACCAAATGAGTGACAATCACGTTACTAGTGATTATTGAATTGAACTTCTCCCGTTCCCTCTAGGTCGTTCCGATGGACGCCTTCCACCCCTGCCTCTCCCTCTTCGTAGAGGTTGAGCCGCTCTGTCTTCATAATCAGGGATTTCTTGGTACTGGAAGCTGCCAGCAGGGATCGGCCCTCTGAGACGCATTAGGAGCTCTGTCTCATCTGCCTGCAATTTTTGTATTGTAGGCCAGCCGGGTACAGATGCAACCTCTTCCTTTAGGCGCAAAACTGCCAAAAGAAGGGATTGGTTTTCCTCGGCCATATTAGCAAAATAGACCTGATAAGCCATAGATACTCTACTAGAAAGGGATTACCGAAAGTAACGGCAAGGCCATTCTACCACATCCTCAAAATTTCAATAAACCGTACTTACTATTGAACAACAATTGCTGAATAGCCATAGCTTTAAAAGTTAAGCAGATGTCTAAAGGATCGTTTTCATTTAATCAGTGGCAGCAATTGCTCTAACGAATTTATTACATTGTATTTTTCTGATTTTAATTTTGGAATTAATTCAGACCTATCTATCAAAACCGCATGTATGCCTGATGCTATGGCCCCATGTACATCGCCCTCAATAGAATCTCCCACATGAATAATTTCGGAGGGCTCAACTCCGGAAACCCTAATAGCTGCCTCAAATATCGCAGGATGTGGTTTACTGTAACCTACTTCACCAGATGACACTAAAAAGTTTGCCAAGTTACCAAGGCCGGAACTTTCCATCAGTTCAGGTAGCCCTTGGCCAATGTTTGAAATAATTCCTATTTTTAAGTTTTTCGCAATTAGACTTTCCAAAACAGATCTTGCGCCTTGATAACTTGTCAATTTCTTAGGCGTCGCCTCTACCCGTTCCCAGATTTTCTGAGCTTTTCTTGAAGTTACTTCCGCATTAAGACTAACTAGTAAAATCCTTTCGTACTCCACAAAGACTTGCTTTTTTTTAGAGCTACTTCTCATTGGAATCGGCATGATGGAGTTTTCTTGATCTAAATATCTATCAGCAGCTGCGTAAGCAGCGCCTATGTTAGTTGTATCCAATTGTAATCCCTCTGCTCTCGCGGCTTGCAATTGGATCTGCTCCCCAGAAGGCATCCAAGTGACAAGGGTTCCATAAAAATCAAAAGAGATAACCTTGATCATCAGATTCTTATATCAGGTGTTCAGTGAATTTCAAAATTTTTAGATTGCTTGAGGAATTCTATAAATTCCGGTTGGGAATTTGCGAAAGTAATGCCAAAAATCAATTTTGAAATTCACTTTTAACAAGCTGGACTGTTAAAATCAACTAAATATTTTGATCAAAATACTATCTACTTACTTGGAGTTCCAATGTCCACAGATTTATTCAGTACGCGTAAATTGAGCCAACAAGATCCGGTGGTTGCTGAAGCATTAAATAATGAAGTAAACCGTCAGCGCCAGAATATTGTACTAATCGCATCAGAAAACTATGTAAGCGGATCAATAATGGAGGCACAGGGCTCAGCGCTTACAAACAAATATGCTGAAGGATACCCTGGGAAAAGGTATTACGGCGGATGTGAATTTGCTGATGTGGTAGAGGAGTTAGCAATTGATCGTGCCACACAAATCTTCAGATCGGACCATGTTAATGTCCAACCACATGCAGGAGCACAAGCAAATGTCGCTGCGTACGCTGCCTTACTCAACATTGGAGATAAAGTAATGGGGTTGAGGCTTGATCACGGTGGACATTTGACTCACGGTAGCCCAGTTAACTTTTCAAGCAAATTATACGATTTTATCTCATATTCTTTGGATCCCGAAACAGAACAACTCGACTATGAAGCTATTGCTAAAATGGCACGTGCTAATAGACCTAAGGTAATTGTGGCAGGCTTCACTGCATATCCAAGGACTATTGATTTTGAGAAGTTTGGCCAGATTGCAGACGATGTTGGGGCCGTTCTAATGGTAGACATGGCTCACATCGCAGGGCTTGTTGCTGGCGGTGTGCATCCTTCACCAGTTCCATACGCAGGTATAGTCACATCCACTACCCATAAGACCTTACGAGGTCCTCGCGGAGCAATGATTTTATCTAAAGAAAAGCATGGTAAATCTATAGATCGAGCAGTATTTCCATACGGCCAAGGCGGACCTTTGATGCATTCAATCGCTGCAAAAGCGGTATGCTTTGGAGAGGCTTTACGACCAGAATTTGCAGATTATGCACAGTCAATTGTTGATAATGCAAAGGTACTGGCTAGTGAGCTAGAAGTACAAGGATTCAGAATTGTTTCAGGAGGAACTGACAATCACTTAATGTTAGTTGACCTAACTTCTCTTGAGTGCACGGGGAAAGAGGCTGAAGAAATCCTGAGCCGAGTAAATGTCACTGTAAACAAAAATGCAATTCCTAATGATGTTAGACCCCCCGGAATAACCAGCGGACTTAGGCTTGGTACTCCTGCAATTACAACAAGGGGATTTGGCACTGAAGAAACAAAACAAGTAGCTTCAATTATCGCAAGAGCAATCAACCATCGAGGCAATCATTCTATGGAGGCTCAATTGAAAGAAGAAGTTCAAGAGCTTACAATGCGCCATCCGGTACCGGGGCTAGATTTCTAGCGATGCTCGAAATTCGTACTGCTCAGCCATCAGATTGCTCCTCAATCATTGAATTTCAAATTGCAATGGCAATTGAATCCGAGGATTTGTTTCTTGACCCTCAAATAGTAAAATTGGGAGTAGAGGCTGTATTTAAAGATCCTTCTAAAGGTAATTACTGGGTCGCTTTAATTGATCGTGTAATTGTAGGGTGCCTTCTGGTAGTTCCTGAATGGAGTGATTGGCGATCTTCGACAATCCTTTGGATACATTCTGTGTTTGTGGCACCTGATGCGCGCCGTAACGGCATTTTTTCTGCTATGTACACGAAATTAAGGCTAATGGTTGAGCAATCGCACGACTTTGCTGGTTTAAGGCTTTATGTTGATCGGGCGAACGCTATAGCTCAGAAAACATATGAGTCTTTAGGAATGTCACGTGAGCATTATTACTTATACGAGTGGCTGCGCTGAGGTAATCTAGCCTTAAGAAAGGTTGCTATTTTGCAGGTATGTGTTGCCTGTTATAATTGGTTGGTTACGAGGAGATTGCAATGCGTGATTACGAATTAATGTTGATACTCAATCCAGACGTAGATGCGGATAGGATATCTGCAGTGCTGGATAGGATAAGGCGCGTGATAACCGGTTCAGGCGGGGAGATCGTTGAAGAGGATAATTGGGGTAAAAAAAGGTTGGCATTTAAAATAGCGAACCAAACTGATGCCAACTACCATATAGTCTCAATAAGCATGGATCCTTCACTTTCTGCTGAATTAGAAAATTCTTTGAACTTATTAGATGACGTGATAAGGCACATGTTGGTCCGACAAGAAGAAGTTGCTGTTTAGTTACTCTAAGTAGCTTCGATTGCATCATAGATGAGGTGAGCTGAAATGGATGGATTGAATAAAATTATGGTGATCGGCAATGTAGGTACGGACCCTGAAATGAGATATACACCTACGGGTAACCCCGTGACATCTTTTAGAATAGCGACTAGTCGTTCCTATACCGGACAGGACAGCGAACGAAAACAAGAGACTGAATGGTTTACAGTAGTAGCATGGAACCAACTTGCTGAACAAGTTAATCAGTATTTAACAAAGGGCCGTAGAGCTTATGTGGAAGGCAGACTCAAAAGCCACAGCTTTCAAGGCAATGATGGACAAATGAGATTCAGAAACGAAATAGTAGCAAATCGAGTTTTATTTCTCGATCGCCCAACGGGATCAGAAAATCAGAGTGACGATTTTGCAATTTCCTCGGAATTTGAACCGGTTGTCTCAGGTGCAGACGACCTGCCCTTCTAGGGTGGCAGATGCAATAGCGTCAGGCCATTCCCCGATGAGTAATCTTTTAACTCGTTGTGGCCCAGGGCTTAGGAGTATAGAAAATGACTACGCGTCAAGGCGGCAGACGCCGTGAGGGACGACGATTTTTTCCAAGAAGAAAGGTCTGTTCTTTCTGTGTTGATAAGATTCAAGCAATAAGCTATAAGGATTCTCAAAGACTCAGACGTTATATATCTGACTGGGGAAAGATAGAGTCACGTAGGAAAACTGGAACTTGTGCGCCACACCAGCGAATGTTAGCCACCGCAATAAAAAGATCCAGGTACGTCGCGCTTTTGCCATATACAGGCAGCCATAGTCAATTTGACTTAAGCTATCGAGACGGACCAAGGGCAGATCGTTTCCGTAGGGAACGCGACAGAAGAGATTCAGAACCGGTAGTTATTACCCCTCCGAAAATTCAAGAAAACCTCATTGTTCCTGAAGCACCAGTCGACCTTTCTGGTGATGAGGTTCAAAGCACCGAAGAGAATACTG
>CAYMJY010000006.1:16882-40045 GCA_964391355.1 uncultured Dehalococcoidia bacterium
GATGAGGTTCAAAGCACCGAAGAGAATACTGATGAAGCTACAGGAAGCTTAGAAGAATCGAACGATGAAGTAGAAGAAGAGACGCCAACGGACTCAGATGCTGAAGAGTCTTAGTGATGTGCTTGATAGTTCGATCGTTTCGTATGACTAAGATTACAGTTAGGTGTTTCCATGAGGCAGCGTAGAAGAGCTGAGAGAAAAAATACCTACGCTAACTCTAGATCGCTAAGATTAGATGCTGGTTTGTCTGAGCACTATAGGCAACGCTTACTAATTTGGTTTGGCTCTATTGTTGCTTTAGCATTGGTAATCTTGCTGGCTTTTGGGTCTTATACCAATGCGTTTAAACCACCAAGGCAAACAGTGGCTGAAGTCGCTGGTCAGAATATCCAATTAAGAGACGTTATTCCCGCATCACGTATTTTGGCTGCTGCATTAGCTGCTTCGGATAGGCAAAGTGCGGTTTTCGAACCAAGTGAGGCACTAGAGTTACTGGTAGGTAACAGAGTGCTTGCCAATTCAGTGATAGAACTAGGTGTAACTCCGCCTTCAAACTTGGATATTAATGCGGTGTTGGCCCGAGCTTTTGAATCAGCCCGTCTGGGTGAATCTAACATGACTAGTTTGGGTGAACTAGGCCAGGCTAAGTATTCTGAGTTTTTGTTAAATGTAGGTGTCTCTGATGCAGATTATCGAGAGTACATATCTGGAGACATAATGCGTAAAGCTGTGACCGAGCATTATGAAACACTCGTACCAGTTGAGCAAGATGCGGTTAATCTAAGCTGGATTATAGCCTCAACTTCATTGGACGCACAAAATGCATGGAGCAAGATATTAGCAGGAGAGCCGTTTGACTCAGTAGCTTCAGAATATAACAAAGAGAAATATTATTCTGATGAATACGGGAAAATAGGTTGGGTTCCAAAAGGAGCATTCCCTGAGTTTGACGGTCAGGTTTTTCAGGCTAAAAAGGGTGAGATAATTGGACCAATTAATTCTTCATTGGGGTTCGTGGTGCTTCAGGTAAATGAAACAGTAAAAAGCACTACCATTAACAATGAATTACATGAGTTATTAGTTAGACGCCAAGCTGATGATTGGTTTACACAAAAAACTGCAGATTTAATTTCGTATATTGATTTTGATAAAAATGACGCTGATTGGATTGTTGAAAATTTACGGTAGTGTGATTTGTGAGTAGCGAACGGAAAATTGGGATAGGACTTTTGGGTTTAGGCACGATTGGAGCAGGAGTTGAGCAGATACTCGCTCAGAAGAGCTTGAGCTATGCAAAAAACTTGGGCTTTTTGATTGATGTTAAGACAATTCTGGTAGCAGATGATCAGAAAACCAGATCTGTAGAAACTAACGCAACGATTACTACTAACATTAATGATATTTTCACTGACCCCAGCATCGATTTAGTTGTGGAAGCGATAGGCGGTGACACTGCGGCGTTTGAGTTCATTAGCGGGGCTCTGAGGTCAGGTAAACACGTGATCACAGCCAATAAAGAGGTAATTGCTAAGCACGGTCCAGAATTAATCAAACAAGCATCTAATTTTGGAGTTAACTTGAGATTTGAAGCTAGTGTGGGCGGAGGAATTCCAATTTTGCGCCCTCTGTCTCGTGACTTGTTGGCCAATGATTTCATGAAGATCACCTCCATTATTAATGGCACAACCAATTATATGCTTACTCGAATGACTCAACAGAAAGAAAATTACGATCTGGCTTTAGAGAAATCGAAGGCTTTAGGCTATGCAGAGCCAGATCCTCGCTCAGACGTGGAAGGGATTGATTCAGCCTATAAACTTGCGATCTTATCATCTATAGCTTTCAGATCGAGAGTTAGACATACTGACGTATATGTTGAAGGTATTTCTGCCATTGATATAGCGGATTTGGTATATGCAGAGGAATTAGGGTATGTGGTTAAATTGTTAGCTATTGCTCAGAAATCTGAAGACGAGCTACAGGTGAGAGTGCATCCTTCGTTTGTGCCGTTCGATCACCCTTTATCAAAAGTAAGTGGAGTCCAGAATGCCATCCATCTCCAAGGAGATTTGGTTGGATCTATCATCTTGCAGGGAGCTGGGGCCGGCCCGCGCCCAACCGCATCTGCGATCATTGGAGATATACTTGAGATAGCTGAAGCTATTTTGAATGATAAAAAACTACCTCACTACCCTTTCGTTGGTAATTTAGCAAAAATACAACCTATAGACCGCCTTCGTTCACAATACTATCTGCGCCTCAAAGTAAAGGACCAACCGGGGGTATTGGCTCAAATTTCCCAGTCATTAGGTGACCGGGGTGTGAGCCTTGCTTCAGTAATTCAAAAAGATTTGGGGACATCGGATGGATCAGCAGAAATAGTTATCACCACGCATTGCGCACTTGAATCCTCGATTCAGGAAGCAGTTTACGGGATCAAGTCACAAGACGCTGTGATTGATGTTTTTAATCTTATAAGAATCGAAGAATCGGGCACATAGGGGTTAAATTTATGGCAATGGGCGTGCTTGGTAGTTACGCAGAATATTTACCGTTAACGTCGGATACGCCGCTTCTCAGTTTAGGAGAAGGTAGCACACCTTTGGTTCGATCTGTTTCCATAGGCCCAGAATTAGGAATACCTGAACTCTACTTCAAGCTGGAAGGCTGTAACCCGACAGGATCGTTTAAGGACAGAGGGATGGTGTTGGCTGTAGCTAAAGCTGTAGAGCAAGGGTATGAAACAATACTGTGCGCATCTACGGGTAATACAAGTGCTGCCGCCGCAGCCTATGCCGCAGCTGCGGGTATAGAAAGCATAGTTTTAGTACCTGAAGGTGATGTTTCTCAAGGAAAATTAAGCCAAGCTATAACTTATGGTGCCAAAGCTGTTGTGTTGAAAGGGCGTTTTGATACAGCATTGGATATCGCTCGAGATATGGTGAAATCTTTCAATATGTGCCTCGTTAATTCTTTAAACCCATACAGAATCGAAGGGCAAAAGACAGCTTCGTTTGAGATTGTGGATGAAATTGGTTCAGCTCCCGAAGAGCTTTTTATTCCGGTGGGCAATGCTGGCAATATCACGGCATATTGGAAAGGCTTTAAGGAGTACAATTCAATTAAAGGCCAAGGCTTGCCAAGAATGATGGGATTCGAAGCAAGCGGAGCTGCACCTATTGTTTTGGGACACCCAGTAGATGACCCTGATACTGTCGCATCTGCCATTAGGATAGGGAATCCTGCTAGCTGGGAAAGTGCGGAGCTTGCGCGTGACCAATCGAATGGTTTAATTGATATAGTAACGGATGATCAAATTATAGAATCATGGAAAAGCCTTGCTAGAAGAGAAGGTATTTTTTGCGAACCTGCTTCAGCATCATCACTAGCAGGCTTATTGAAGCTTGTATCTCAAGGAGTGGATCTTAGTGGACATAGAATTGTTTGTGTTATTACTGGCAACGGATTAAAAGATCCAACATTCGCTGCTGATAACGCAGATTCACAACCTTTAAACGCAAATGGAGACTTATCCAGCGTAGCGCAAGTCCTTGGGCTTTAATTTACACTGAACATCACCTCGGTATTTCGGCTTTGTAAGGAGGTTTATTGGTTTACGGGTTCAAAAACGTTAGCTTTGATGAAAGCGAGGAGCTGTGGAATGATTTGGCGTACAAATCGAATCACTCAATTTTCTTGACACATGTTTGGCAAAGCACTTGGTGGGAAATTTTTGGTGATTCGTATGAATTAAAACTTTTCCAAATGGGAAACAATGATGGCGCATTAGGACTAGCTCCAATGATGCTATCGAATTCCGAACTTTCCTTTATAGGCAATACAGATCTATTTGATTACCATGATTTCATTGGTGACCCTAAATACAAGCCTGATGCTTTTTACGATACATTAATCAATGCCATTAAAAATGAGGATTGGAGCAAATTAAATCTATCGTCATTACTCCCCGACTCAGCGACACTTGACTATCTTCCAGAAAGGCTACGAATGATCGGTTGTACTGTTGAAGTCGAAATTGAAGATGTAGTGCCAGGATTGAAGTTAACCGAAAATTGGGCGGGCTACATTGGTGGTTTGCGTAAGAAAGATCGACATGAATTGCGGCGCAAGTTCAGGCGACTGGATTCTGCTGGGGAATACCAGTTAATTTGCTCGGACAAAGAAACTCTTCAAAGCGATATTGATATATTTCTAGGAATGATGGCTGAAAGCAAAGAAGACAAAAGAGATTTCATGGAACCTCTGAGAGTTGAATTTTTTCGGCGAATGATACAAACAACTTACAAAAGTGGATACGCCCAATTATATTTCCTTGAACTAGAATCAAGAAAAGTTGCTGCTGCGTTGTGCTTTGATATTGGAGGCAATCGTTTTTTGTATAACAGTGGGTATAGACTCGAAGATTCACAACATAGTGTGAGCTTGTTACTCAAGGCCCTTACAATTAATGATGCTATTGAAAAAGGAATGGACTATTACGACTTTCTGCGAGGAAATGAAAAATATAAGTTTCATTTGGGCGCAAAAGAAGTCAATTTAATGAAATTAGTGGCTGGCCGATAATATGAAATCCTTCGATCAAAAAACACATCTAATTCGGCGCATTGCTGTTATTTCTGTTCATGGATGCCCTCTTGTTGTTCCAGGTGCAGGAGCTGCAGGCGGTATGAATGTTTATTTACGAGAGATAGCTCCTTTACTTTCAGATAGAGGTATTTGCGTAGATATTTTTACAAGGGATCACGAGGGAACGGAAGTTGAGGACACTTACTTACGTGAGAACGTACGAATTATACATGTGCCGGTGGAATATCCAAATTTAGAAAAGGAAAAAGTTCTTCCTTCGATTCCTTCTATCATTGGATGGATTAGATCATTTGCGGAGAACGAGGGATTTGGTTATGACTTGATACATAGCCATTATTGGCTATCTGGTTTGGTAGGATCAAGCCTCGCTAACCATTTCAATATCCCTCATGCAGCCACTTACCACACCATAGGTGCAGTAAAAGAAGCTTTTTATGAGTCTGAAGAGACTTTCGACCGAAAATCTACTGAAGCTTCTATCGCTATTTCATCTGACAAAATAATGGCTTTTACTCACAACGAAGCAGAAATGATACAAAACCTTTTTCAGGTGTCTTCTGAGAAAATTGCAGTGGCCCCTGGAGGAGTTGACTTAAACATGTTCAAACCTTCTGACCCTGATATAGCACGCAAAGCATTGGATGTGGATGCTGATCAAAAAATAATTCTTTACGTAGGAAGATTAGAACCATTTAAGGGACCAGACATCCTGATTAGGGCTATCGGTGACATACCAGGTGCTATTTTAGTAATTGTTGGCGGACAAAATGGTGATTCCGGCATGGAGTGGCTTAAAAATTTATCTAATGAGTTAGGAGTTAAAGATAAAGTCATTTTTTGCGAGGCTATGCCTCAACATCTCTTGCCTTCTTATTACACTGCTGCCCATGTACTCGCAATTCCTTCACACCATGAGAGTTTCGGATTGGTTTGTTTAGAAGCTATGGCTTGTGGGACACCAGTAGTTGCTGCAGATGTGGGAGCACTTAGTACGTTAGTACAAGACAGAAAAACTGGTTTTTTGGTAAAGAAACAACATCCTGCCGAATACACAAAAACCCTAAACCAGACAATAACAAGTAACGATGATGAATTTAATATGTTACGTATTGCCGCATTGAATTTTGCTATGGATCAAGGATGGGACCATGCAACCGATAAATTATTATTGGCCTATCACCAAATGGTCGCTTTGAAGGGACTCAATTCTAAAGTGGTCTCATGCGTGGCTTAAATTATCTTTTGATACCAGAAAGACTCCCATTCTGGTTCAAACCCTATGCTCTTATATAAATTCACAGCAGGATAATTTTCTGCATCCACTGTTATGTGAATTGGATTGGCTTGATTTTCGATCAACCATTTAACCCCGGTAGATGTAATGGCTCTACCTAGCCCCTCACCCTGTGCTTCTGGTCTTATGCCCACCATGCCTATGGTTCCAACTTCCCCTGACTGCTTGAGCAATGACCAACAATATCCTAACAACTCCCCGTCTAAAGTTTCAATAATGTCTAGATGATCCGCTGGAGGGATGTGCCGTTCTTTTATGCGATACCTAATATCTTCAACAGTATTTTCCTGAAAACCCCATGTACCTGAGAAGGCTAGATTTTGAACAGAGGTAATACTTTCGATGTCTGATTCCAGCATTCCTCTTATATTGTACTTATGATCCAAAGAGTAGCTCAGGTTTACTGATTTACCAAGAGATAGGTGGATATGGGTACGGACGTGTTCAAAGCCATTGCTTTTGCAAAAACCTATTGCATTTGTTGAACTATCCGGTAAGTCTAACTGGAATAGAGAAAGACCAAGTTTTGATGAGTGAGAAGTAGCGTACTTCAGGAGAGCACTACCAATTTTTTGCCTTCTGAAATTAGGGTGAACACCTCCATTTGCGATAGCTCTACCTGTATCACTTTCCAGCTCTAAAGAAACATATCCGATTGCAGAGGATTCGCATTCAGCGATAAATATATCCCTTTCCGGCTTTTGCCATGGACCTGAAAGGGATCGCTTGAAGTCTTCCATTTGGCTTTTTGATTTAATATATGGAACCTCATTAACAGCGCTAATCAGATCGCTTAATACCTCAAGGTCATCCCATTTAAAAGGGCGAATTAAAAAGTTTTTTAGCACGGGATCCTTCAGTTTTGACTAGCTTTAGGTAAGTTGGATGCGTATCATACAGCTAGTTTAAACTTTAGCCTATAATGGTGATAGATGGATTCTATTGATGCCCCCGAAAAAGCAATGCTTGTAATACCACACCCCGACGATGGTGAGTCTGGATGCGGTGGTACTGTTGCGAAATGGATTAAGCAAGGAACGAAGATTCTTTATGTAGTTTGCACAAACGGAGATAAAGGAACTTCCAATTTAGAAATGACACGTGATCGCCTTGCAAAAATTAGATATGAAGAGCAGAAAGAAGCCATAGATGTGCTTGGAGTTCATGAATTAATTTGGCTTGGTTATGGTGATGGAGAATTAGAAGATAATTCTGAGTTCCGGGGATTAATAGTTCATGAAATAAGACGCTTCAAGCCAGATGTAGTGCTAGCAATGGATCCAGTAAGAACTCTTAGCCATAGCCATAGAGACCACAGAAAATCTGGACAGGTAGCATTGGATGCCTGTTTCCCATACTCGAGAGATGTATTGCATTACGAAGATCAGATTCATAAAGAAGGATTGGAATCACACAAGGTAAAAAGTATTTTGCTATGGGGAACTGAAAATCCAGATATAGCTGTTGATATTGAAGATTCAATTTCCATAAAACTTGAAGCTTTATCAAAACACAAAAGTCAGCTTTCAATGGCTCGAGATGACATGGATGAATTTGTAAAAAATTGGGCAAAAAGGGCCGCGGAACGTGCTGAAGGCACTAAATATAAATACGCTGAAACATTTCGCAAGATTTCTTTTAGACAATAATTTGACCAATGACCTAATAAACCCACACTGGTAGATTGACACTCGTGGTAGACGAGAAAGATAATCCCCTGTAGTTCTCTTTGGAGGCCTTTCCTTTGTCAGCTAATTCCGCACCATCGCCTATAGCATTTCTTGATGGTTCGTACATCCCGCTTAAAGACGCAAAAGTAGGAATAATGACGCACGCACTTCATTATGGGACGGGTGCGTTTGAGGGGATTAGGGGAAATTGGAATTCCGACCATGAGAAAATGTATATATTTAGATTAAGAGAGCATTACGAAAGGATGCTTAGGGGCGCAAAGCTTTTATTTATAGATATTCCTTATACTGTCGAAGAGCTTTGCAAGATTACCGTAGAGGTAATTCAGCGAAGCGGGTTTCGCGAGGATGTTTATATCAGGCCAATGGCATATAAAGGCGAAGAGAAGGTAGCGAACCTGAATTTGAAGGCCCTTGGAGACAGTTTCTTTTGCCTTGCTGTTCCTTTTGGGCAGTACATAGACAGTGACGGAGCAATAAGTTGCTGCATTGCGTCTTACCGTCGTATTGATGACACAATGGTTCCTCCACGCTTCAAGCTGGCTGGACTTTATCTAAATTCTATACTTGCGAAAACTGACGCACTTTCGTCTGGCTTTGACGAAGCCATCATGCTTAACCAAGACGGACACGTATGCGAAGGAACGGGCGAAAACATTTTTGTAGTTCATGGTGACACAGTAGCAACTCCAACGTTAGAGAGTAATGTTTTGCCCGGAATCACAAGGGCAACAGTGATAGATTTGGTTGTCAACGAACTTGGTTTACGGTTAGAAGAGAGGCCAGTTGATAGAAGTGAATTATATGTTGCCGATGAAGTGTTCTTGACTGGAACAGCAGCTCATATTCAAGCTGTAGGGTCGATAGACCACCGACTGATTGGCTCTGGTTCAATTGGGCGATTGACAAAAAGTTTGCAGGATTTGTATTTCCCCATAGTCCGTGGCCAAAACTCAAAGTACTTACATTACTGCACCCCTGCTACACCCATTGGGGCAAAAAGCTCTTAGCCTCTATGCTTGAACCGTTCGCATTTGACTATGCACTTATGGTCTTTTCATCAACGTTGGGTGTGGTGCAGTTTGTTGCTGCTAAGAACAACTTATTCGGAATAATGATTTTCCGCACTCGTTTGGTTTTGACAAAATTTTTATCCATGCCTTTAGTACTTGCGCCTTTTGTTTGGTTTTTCTTCTTAGGAGAACCAAGAAACATACCTGATACTGGTCCAGGTTTGGAGGCAAATACTCAAACTATTGTATTTGCCTCCTCAGCAGCTATTGCAATAGCAGTAACTTTTGTGATCAGCTCCATTGTTAATCATAGTTGGGGTTCAAATTACAAAACAAAAGATGAAGATTTTGCAGAAGGCGATTTCGAGGGAATGTCTGTTTTTCAAAAAACCACATTTTTTTGGGCTACAATCAAAATTTTCATAAAACCCCAAGGTTCACCATAATGGATTCATGGATAGTTCAATGGCTCAATAAGGGCGTAGGCACTTTTGGAATTTGGGATGAATTCATCAAAGCGATGATGAGCGATTACCTCGTGCCAGTTTCATGCTCTTTAGTAATGATCGGATTATGGTTCCACGGTTCCAAATATTTGGATAGAGAGTCAAACCAAATAGTGGTTTGTATAGCCGCAGGTGGTATAGGAGCGGCTAATTTAATAATTGCTGTTCTGAATTCTTTTTATTTTAGACTTAGGCCATTTGAAGTTCTTGATCTGAATTTGCTGTTTTATGAACCCACCGATTCGTCTTTCCCTGCAAATTTTGCGGCAGTTGGTTTCGCTGTGGCTACTGCAGTATTCATGAAAAATAAAAAGCTGGGACTTTTTCTAGGGCTCCTAACTCTGCTAGGTGGGTGGGGTCGAGTTTATGCAGGTGTACATTATCCAAGCGACATAGTTGGTGGGGTTATTATCGGAATGTTTGCTTCGCTCATTGCTTATCGTATTTCAAAAATGGTTCCATGGGTCTTGCGGATTTTTTTGAAACTCGCACGTAGAATACATTTTGCATAACGTTTTGTCGTTCTGCTCTTTTAGATTTTTGCAGGTATAATTCAAACTGGTGGTCATCATATGCCAAGAACAGACGGTCGTGAATCCAATCAACTTCGCCAAGTGTCAATTGAGCCAGGCTTTTTAGATTTTGCAGAAGGTTCCGCTCTAATCAAAGTAGGCCGCACTACTGTTGTGTGCTCCGCAAGTATTGAAGAGCGAGTCCCTCAATTTCTTAGAGGGCAAGGTCGAGGATGGATTACTGCTGAGTACAGTATGTTACCAAGGTCAACGCTTTCAAGAACAGATCGAGCCCGAAGCTCGTCTGGTGGACGAACGATGGAAATACAAAGACTTATTGGTAGGTCTCTACGTTCAATAGTTAAGTCTCAAAATTTGGGTGAAAGAACTATCACATTGGATTGTGACGTAATACAGGCGGATGGTGGCACCCGAACTGCTGCTGTAACAGGGGCTTATGTGGCACTTTATCAAGCCCTGATTGGGCTAGTACGTAAAAACATTTTGCACCATGTACCGCTTGATGCAGCTATAGCTGCTACGAGTGTAGGTGTAGTTCAGGGTGAACTCTACCTAGATTTGTGTTACGAAGAAGACGCCAGTGCTGATGTAGACTTTAATGTTGTAATGTCTGATAAGGGTGAATTCGTAGAGGTTCAAGGTACTGGAGAGGACCACCCTTTCAGCCGTGAGCAAATGAGTAATCTTTTAATTCTCGCTGAAGGAGGGATTCAAGAATTACTCAAGCTGCAAAAAGATGTGATTGACAGATTGTAAAATGAGGAAATTCCTGTTGCGAAGATTCATTGCAGTGTTCTTTTTTTCATGCTTGACGATCATGTCAATTTCCTGCGTTACTGAATCAGATAAAAGTGCGACATCTGGAGATATTAAACAAGAACCAAGCACGCAAATTTTCCCAGATGTTGCGAGTGTAGTTGAAGCAGTAGCACCCAGCGTAGTTTTAGTGAGAACCCGTAAATCAATGACAGATAGGTATGGCCGAACTAATGAAGGAACGTCTAATGGCTCGGGTATAATCTTTGACGATAAAGGTTACATACTTACAAACAACCATGTGGTAGAGGGTGCTACTTCAGTTGATGTAGTTTTAAGTAGTGGCCAGGAGCTTCAGTCTGAAATTGTTGGAGCTGATCCTAATACCGATTTGGCCGTCCTGAAAATTAACCCTACAGAAGTTAAGAGCTTGGTTATAACAAAACTTGGAGATTCTTCCAGCGCAAGGATAGGAGAATGGGTAATAGCAATTGGTAATCCACTGGGTTATGAAGGTTCAGTGACAGTGGGTGTTTTGAGCGCCAAGGACCGTTCCCTGAAACTTCCAGATGCGCGACTGCACGACTTATTACAAACAGACGCTGTAATTAACCCAGGGAACTCGGGTGGCCCTTTATTAAATCTCAAGGGTGAAGTCATTGGTATAAACACTGCCGTAATACGCGGCACTTTGGCTAGTGGGAAACAAGCTGAAGGGATAGGCTTAGCGGTCGCCAGCACCACAGCGATACCGGTAGCGAATCAGATCATTGCGAATGGTAGGGTTTTGTGGCCAAGAATCGGTGTTGGAATCGATGATGTGACACCTGCTAATGCCGAAAAACTAGGACTATCAGTCGATCAGGGAGTCCTAGTCATGTCATTAGCAAAAGATGGTCCTGCTGAGTATGCAGGGATACAGACGAACGACGTGATAGTTGCAATAGGCGGAGAAACCATCACTAAATTCACAGAAATGCGCAGGCTAATGCTAAATAAGTATTCGATAGGTGATAGTTTAACGGTCACTATTATCAGAGGGACAGAAAAGCTTGATTTTGCAGTAATTTTAGATGAATTGGTTTTTGATTAAATTAATTAGGAGAAACAATGCTTTCCGATAACGAATTGCAATTTATTAAAGATACACCCCTTTATCGTTTAGCGACTTCCACCCTTAACGGCCGATCTCACGTCGTACCAATGCATACTCGTATGGATGGGGACGATATTGTAATAGGAGGTCATCATTTTGATATTTCTTACAAACGTAAATTAATAGATAGAAATCAATGGATAGCGTGTGTTTGGGATACCAAGGATGAAATCGAAGGAATAAAAGGGGTCGAAGTTCGTGGTAAGGTAAAGGCAACTGGCAAAATTTGGGACGGTAGTGAATATTTCATCCTAAACCCCGATAAAGTTTTCAGTTGGGGGATTGAAGAGCCTGCAGCAGAGTCCTTTAGAACCAAAATGAATTTTGGAATGGAACATCACTTATCTGATTCGAATTCTTGATACGTATAGAAATCGTTTAATGTTGGACCCGAATTACTACACGAGGCATGGTCAATAACACATCCTCGGAGGAACTGGCTTTGGCTATTAACGAGCAGAAAGTGCCCAAAATTTTTTATGGTTGGTACATCGTTGTAGCCAGTGTTCTATCTAATGCATTGCTTTCAGGAGTTGTCTGGGGCGGATTTGGCGCTTTTATAATTCCAATTGAAAATACATTTGGGTGGAGCAGGTCAGCTATTTCTGGTGCGATGGCTCTTCGCCAACTAGAGTCAGGAATACTTGCACCGTTTGTTGGGTGGATAGTAGACCGGATTGGGGGAAGGGTCGTTATTATTGGAGGAGCTGTAACGACTGGTTTGGGTTTGATGGCGTTGGGATGGCTAAGCGTTGGATTAGCCTCTTTCTATTTTTTCTTTATCATCGTAGCTATAGGAACTTCAGGCGTGAGTCATGCAGTTACGTGGCCAGTTATCATAAGCCGATGGTTTGACCGAAAAAAAGGACTTGCTGTTGGAATTGCGGTTACAGGACCTACTATCGGAACTACATTAATTATCTTAAACACTGCTTTGGAGGATCAGTTTGGGTGGAGATCCGTTTTAGGTGTATATGGAATAGTTGTAATTGTGTTTATTGGGCTAATGGGTATTATTGTCAGGGACCGACCAGAACAACTGGGTCTTAATCCTGATGGAGACCCTAGCCCTGACAGTTCATTGAAATCCAATGCTGACTTTTCAGGATCTGTAAATTCCCAAGGATTATCATTTACACAAACTCTTCGCACGAATTCTTTTTGGCTCCTATCAATATACCTCGGGGGTATGTTCATTAGTAGTTCGGGGTTTTTAACGCACGAGCATGTGTATTTTGTGGACGATTTGAAATTTAACGCAAAATCTGCTGCGATTATGGTCACTCTGACTTTTGCGTTTAGTGCAATTGGGAGAATAGGTTCTGGCTGGTTAATGGACCATATAGATTATCGGTTCGTAATGGGCGGAGCCTCACTCTTAATGGCGTTCAGCTTTGTATATGCCCAAGCTATTCAGATTACGAATTCTTGGTTGGCCCTTCCATTTATTCTCGGATTTGGCATTTCGTTTGGAAGCAATATCCCAATGAGGGCAGTTTTGGCAAGTATGATATTTGGTAACCGAGCGCTTGGTTCAGTTATTGGTATACTGAATGGTGCAATTGTTGGAGCTGGATTGATAGGGCCATTAATGCTTGGATTGATCTTTGATTGGCAAGGATCATATTCTACTGGTGTTGGCATTATGATCGGTTTGTGTTTTTCATTATCCTTACTACCATTGTTGATGAAATCTCGAGAAAGTTTAGCTAGAGCTAACTTCCATGGATGACTCGCGAAATACAGCCCTAGATGGCTCAGCTCCACAAAGCCAAAAGGGCCCCTTCAAATTGTTTTATGGATGGTATTTGGTTGCAGCGAGCATGTTTTCGAATGCATTGGTTTCCGCTGTGTACTTTCAAGGTTTCTCAGCTTTTGTTATTCCGATTGAGTCAACTTTTGGATGGAGTCGCTCAGTCATTTCAGGTGCGGCATCATTACGGCAAGCAGAAGCAGGTATTTTCGGACCAATAACTGGATTGCTACTGGATAAATATGGGCCAAGAAAAATAATTTCTGTTGGTGCTGTCATTGTTGGCCTCGGGTTAGTTGGTTTAGGTTTTTCAACTGGCATGGCCATGTTTTACGTATTTTTCTTATTTATCTCTATGGGTACTTCGGGTGTAGGTCATGCTGTCACGTGGGTAGTAGTAGTAGCTCGCTGGTTTAAGGACCGTAGAGGCCTAGCTGTGGGTTTGGCGGTAACAGGTCCTGTTTTTGGGGCACCAATGGTCGTGGCTAACTCATGGTTAATAGAAGAATTTAGCTGGAGAACTGTGCTAATTGGGTATGGGCTCATCATTACAGTTGTTATCCCATTGATAGCGATAAACGTAAAAGCTCAACCTGAGAGCAATTCAATTAATGGCGGGAATAATGAAAAGTCGAATAGCGGAGATCAGGATATTGGCAGTTTTGATTCTTCGGAGTTCAAAATATCCTTACTATTCAGGAACAAAAGCTTTTGGTTATTATCAGCCTATTTAGGCTCTCTTTTTGTTGTGAACAGTGGCTTTCAATTACATCAAATTCCCTACTTTGTGGAAGACCATGGGTTTTCAAACACTGCAGCTGCCGCAACTATTCCCCTAGTTGTTTGGGCTAGTGGTTTTGGCAGAGTTGGAGCAGGTTGGCTTATTGATAAAATTGACTATCGAGTAGTTTTGATATCTATATGTCTTTTCATGTTCCTTGGCCTTTTCTATTTGCAAATTTTTTCTCCAAAGAACCTTTTTGCAACTTTGCCTTTTGCCGTACTATTTGGGCTTGCATTTGGCGCAACTATACCTTTGAGAGGCGTTTTAGGGAGTATGATATTTGGGACTAAAAACCTGGGTGCCATTGTTGGCCTGTTACAAGGAACAGGAGTTGCTGCTGGAGTAATTGGCCCAATTTTGATGGGTGCTTTTAGGGACTGGCTAGGGGATTATGAAGTCGGGATATGGATTTTAATTGTTATTTCATTGTTGGGAATAATCCCAGTTTTACTCATGAAGAGCAATAAATCTGGACAAGCTATTTGATTAAGTTGTAAATCTGGAAACACCTATTTTTATCATCAAGTTTCCTATGGTCTGCTCGACGTAATAACAATCGTTAGGGGGATCACCAAATACTAAAGATTCAGTTAAAGTTTCTGCGCAGAAATAATTCAGATAATCGGTTAAAGAGTTACTGGTTTCTTGAACAGCTCCACCAAGGTAAGTAGTAATACGGTCTGCAATATTCAAGCCTGCTTCTCTTCGAAGATTTTGAATCCGGTGAACTAATTCGCGAGTAAACCCTTCAGATTCCAATTCGGGAGTCAGGGATGTATCAATGGCTACTACCAACCCTCCTGATTCTTCTGATGCTGTTGCAAAACCTTCACGTTGTTGGATATCCACTATCAATTCTGAAGGTTTCAAGGAAAACCCTCCCACTTCGATGTCGGTGTTAGTTTGAACTGCAGCTGCAAGTTCTTGGGGATTTGCTGATGATATTGCATCTCTTACTTTATTCAGATCTTTACCGTATTTAGGACCCAGAATTGGAAGATTTGGTCTAATAGAGATTGTAGCAAGCTCACCAACTGAGGAACTTTCCATAGATTTGACATTAAGTTCTTCAATGATTTGCTTCTCAATTAGAGGTAGGAAAACTTCATAATCAGGCCTGGTTTGTACTAAAATTTTCGATAGAGGTTGTCTTACCTTTATCCCATTTTGCGATCTTGCTGCACGCCCTAAACTTGCAATCCGCATCGCTAGTCTTGTAGCTATAGAAAGGTCATTGTCCACAAGTCTAGAATTCCCAGTTGGCCATGTTTCAATATGAACGCTTTGTTCAAAATTCCCTTGAGAAAGATTAGAGTACATATAATCTGCTAAAAATGGTGACATAGGTGCGATTAGTTTGCTAAGAGTAAAAAGGCATGAATACAGTGACAGATAGGCCAGCTTCTTATCTGTATCGTTTTCGCTCTTCCAGAACCGGCGTCTACTTCTGCGGACATACCAGTTTGAAAGAAGGTCTACAAAATCTTCAATTCTTCGACCTGCATCCGTGGGATTGTAATTTTCGAATGCAGTAGTCACTTCAATAACGAGTGTATTCAGCTCTGAGATAACCCAACGATCTAGTTCGTTGGGTAAAACAATATTGATATCGGGTCCGGGGTGTCGTTTTTCCCAAAACTCATAATGGTCACTTGGAATAAATCCATCAATTGAAGCATACGTAATAAAAAACGAGTAAGTATTCCAAAGAGTAAGGAAAAACCGTCTTAGTGATTCTTGAACCAAACTAGAAGAAAACCGACGCGCTACTCCTGTTGGGGCAGCCGTATATAAGTACCATCTTAGTGAGTCCGCACCGTACTCTTCGATAATTGTTTCAGGGCTTACCACATTCCCTTTAGATTTGGACATTTTCTCGCCATTTTCATCAAGAATTAATCCGAGGACAATTACATTTTGGAAGGATGGGCGGCTTGCTGGGTCAAAGAGCACTGATTCAGCTAATAGGCTGTAAAACCAACCTCGGGTTTGGTCAATTGCTTCAGTAATAAAATCTGCAGGATAATAGGGACTATTGAGTAGCTCTGCTATGTTGTTAATAACCAATGTCCCTGTCGGAGTTGGCAGTTTTACCGGATAATCCCATTGTGAAAAAGGCATGGCTCCAGAGTCATACCACGCATCTGCGACTTCTGGAATTCTAGTCATTGTAGATCCGCAGTTACTGCATGGTATTTGAATTAAATCAATGTGCGGCCTATGCAAATCAAGATTTGGTATCCTAGTTTTCTGACTAGGAGTCACTTTTGATTCTAATTCGTGGAGATTGCCAATGCAGTCTAGGTTATTGCACTCAGAGCACCTCCAAATTGGCAGTGGAGTACCCCAATATCGCTCTCTTGATACTGCCCAGTCAACATTATTTCTCAGCCATTCCCCAAAGCGCCCTTCCTTTATATGTGAAGGATACCAATTGATACTTTCGTTACCTTGAAGAAGTTCGTTTTTATAAGCAGTAGTCTTTATGTACCAAGAGGATTTGGCGTAATAAAGTAAAGGGGTATCACAGCGCCAACAAAATGGATAAGTGTGGTAATAAATTCCTTGTTTAAGCAAAAGCTTACGGTCAGTTAGATCAGCAATGATTTCATTGTCTGCATCTTTTACAAACATTCCAGACCCGGGAAACCCATCATTTAATATTCCGTATTGGTTAACGGTGTGTTGTGTCGGTAAATTATGCTTTGCTCCCAGTTCAGAATCGTCAGCACCGTATGCTGGTGCAGAGTGTACGATTCCAGTACCGTCACCAGTAGTCACGAATTCTGCGTGAAATACCATTTGTAGTTCTGGTGCAACAGCGTTTTCTCGGTAGGGTGCTTGATATTTCAAGCCAATAAGGTGTTCACCTTTAAATGTTTGGTTTACTACCCATTCATCCCCTAGGACAGAGTCTTTAGTTTTGCTAGCAAGTATTAACCTTTCACCATCTGATTCGTCAGTAATGTTAGAAGTGACCACATACTCTTCTTCAGCTGAAATAGCTAACGCGGCATTCGCACTTAATGTCCATGGCGTCGTAGTCCAAACCAATAACGAAACCTGAGTATCTGCATCAGCACCTAATTGTTCAAAAAACGATGTATTTTTATCGACTTCAGATTTTAAAATGGGAAACCGCACAAAAATAGAAGGATCAGGGGTGTTTTCTTTGTAACCAAGAGAGAGTTCATGAGAGCTAAGTGATGTATCACAACGGGGACAATGCGGAGTTACTCTATATCCTTCGTATATTAAACCTGAGTCCCAAAGGCTTTTGAAAATTGTCCAGCTATTCTCGATATAACTGTTCTCATAAGTTATATAAGCGTCCTCCATGTCGATCCACACTCCAGTGCGTTCGGTCATTGCTTTCCAGTCTTGTATGTAACGAAATACACTTTCCTTACAACGCTTGTTAAATTCCTCTATTCCAAATTCTTCAATCTGACTTTTACTCGATAAGCCAAGCTCTTTTTCGACCTCTAATTCGACTGGGAGTCCATGGGTATCCCAACCACCACGACGGATCGGTAAGTACCCTTGCATAGCTTTGTACCGAAGCATTACATCTTTATACGCTCTGGAAAGTACGTGGTGAATCCCAGGCATTCCATTTGCAGTAGGTGGTCCCTCATAGAAGACAAATAATGGTGAGCCATTTCTGGCTTTTGCAAGTTTTTCTATAATCCCTTCTTCAGCCCATTTACCTAATACTTCCTTCTCCATTTTTGGAAAATTAATTCTTTCTGGAAGCTTGGAGAAAGCATTTTTTTCAGGAGTCATATATTCCTCATATACAAAATCCCGTCCCAGTAAGGGACGGGAGAACCCGCGGTACCACCCTTTTTGTTTGTATAACAAACCGCTCTGCTTCTAGGTAACGGTTAGAACCGGCCACGCCTACTTTTATATTCGGATGGCAGCTCGAAAGGGATTTCAGTCAAGATTATTACCGGCTTTCACCTTCCCGGCTCGCTGTTCAATTCAGATTGACTTACTTGGCTTTGTCATAGCTGGTAATGAGAAACTAGACTAAGTGACGAATTCCGTCAAGACCCACATTAAGCAAACAGAGCTAAGAGAAATACTGCCAACTTATTTAGCCTTATTATCATCGTCATTTGGCGGAACATATTCCACGGTTGCGAAGAAATCATATGCACGTCGCATTCTGTATACTGCAAGAACAAAACCTAACTGCAGTACAAGCAACCCCATCCATCTGAGAGTCTGGGATACTGAAGTTGCAAACGATAAAGACCCTGCTATTAACGGACCTTCCCAGCTTGCTGTTATTCCATGGCTTAATGCTAGTACAAACAAATACCAAGCAAATTTTGTATTTCTACTGAAATCTCTTAACAAAAAGGACCTAATTATCAAAGTTGCTAAGACGACTTCGATGAGAGACCGAGTAGCGGATAAAGCAGTTACTAAATTTGAATGTGTTAGTTCAGGCCCTAATTCGAAGTAGGGGAACCTCATGCTATGGCTTATTATGAAAATTAAAATATAGCAAAATGAAAGACTTAGGCTCCTACCCATCAGCTTGATTGCTACTAGCAAAACAAATAAGTATGTTAAAACATAAACAATTGCGGATAATATTCCCACAGCAGGGTCGAATTCAGTTGATATCAAACCAGTTGTGAGTATAAACAAAGAAGATAAACCTGCAGGAGGCCAAACTATCAATGAAAGCGGAAGGCGTTTGCTAATCGCAAAGACCCCCATAATAACTATTGAAGACAAGACCAAAACGCTTGGAAGAGGCAAACTGCCTATATAAATTCCTATATTGAAATTCGACCATACCCAGGCGATTACCGAAGTGAGAAAAATTGCTATGAATGGAGCGCCTACTTTCAAAAATAGCATCACATCGTTGTATTCAGTTTTGACTGTTTTAGGATTTAGCTCCACTTATTAAAATAAAACCCATAAATGGTATGACGAGATACTCATCACTTATTGTTGGTTGGAATAATCATCACTCTGCGATCAGAACCTTCACCTTTACTTTCAGTGATGACCGATTTACTGGAAGAAAGAGCCAAGTGGACAATCCGGCGATCAGCAGCATTCATTGATTCTAATTCTACCGAATTGCCAGTTTCTAAAGCACGGTTCGCCATTTTTTCAGCTAAACGTTGTAAATTGCGTTCTCGCCTTTTACGATAATGTTCAATATCTAAAACCACTGGCATTCGCGTGCTTTGATTTTCATGCTGCTGGGACAACATGATATTAAGCAACAGTTGTAATGATCTTAAAGTTTCCCCTCTTTTGCCTATTAAGAGCCCAGCATCTTCCCCTTGGATGTCGATTATTGCAGGTTCGTTTTCATCAACTCCAGTAGACCTGATACTAGCGAGGGCAATTACATCTAATGACTTAAGAAGGTGTGACACAATTGATAATGCATCACCAGCAATTCCGTTTGAATCGATACGTCGAACGCGAACCTTCGCAGGTTCGGAGCCGATACCTAAAATACCAGACCGTCCGTGACTAACGACGTCTACGGCGACCCCGTCTCGGCCGACGCCTAGCTCCAGAGTCGCTATCTCTATCGCCTCCTCGACTGTTTTCCCTGTAATCTCCAGACTCTGTTCTTCCATTGACTTCAGACTCCTTTTGGGGCAATGCCGACTCACTATTATTCGGTAAAAGTGGTTGCTGTGATACGCCGCCACCTAAACCAGGTATGACACTTCGCAAACCCTCGGTACCAGTAACAAAAGCTTGTATAAAAATACCTACTAGGTTTGAAACAACCCAGTAAATAACAAGCCCACCGGGGAAAAATAAGCTAAACATCCCAAACATTATGGGAAACATCCAGACCATCATTCTTTGAGTTGATTGTTGTGTTGGATCAGTGCTCTTAACCTGAATCATTTTCTGCTGCACGAACATTGTGATTCCAGATAGAACAACCAATGCCAAACCAAGTACATTTCTATCTCTTGAGGGCTCAACAGCCAAATCCATCCCTAGGAAGCTTCTGTTGACAGGTACTGCAGAATCCAGCATTGGGAGCCATGAATACAGCCTGCTAGATAGGCCTGCCAAATTTTCAGGAGTGAAGGGAAGGACATTATTTATTGCCCAAAAAAGCCCAATAAATATAGGCATCTGTATGACCAAAGGCCCTAAACAACCTACTGGGTTCACCCCCATCTCTTTGTAAAGCTTCATCATTTCCTGGCCACGCTTTTGAGGGTCGTTTTTATAACGATCTTGTAGTTCCTTTAGGCGAGGTTGTAGCGTTTGCATCTTTCGTGTTTGCCTGACTTGCCTTATTACTAATGGGTAAGTAGCACCACGAACTAGAAGTGTAAATACGATTATGCCAAGACCAAGATTATTAAAAAGAACCACATACAAAAGCATGAGCGAGTTGGTCATCGGCTTTGTTACAATTTCATTCCATAGAAGCCCGAGGAATTCCATACTAGTACCCCGACTCTAGATCACGGACCCAAGATAGGCGGCGATCGTTTAAATCATAAGCGTGTAGTTTTCGGTCAATACTATGAACAAATACAATTCCATTTGCACTTGCTAAAGGAGCCCGGATTTTTTCACCTATCCGTTGGTCCCACAAACGGGCTCCAGATGCGGAGTCCAAAAGAATTAGATTTGCATCATCGGATCCAAGAGCAACGATATCCATTTCGACGACTGGAGTAGAAACAATTGGGCTTACTACATCGCCCGTGGGGTATTTCCAAATCAATGTTTTAGACCGGATATCGATTGCGTACAATCGCCCATCAAGGCTAGGTATATAAATTCTCTCATTATCAGCATAGGGACTTGCCCAGAACCAATTATCCGCTTCTAGAATGATCGATTTTGCACCTGATTGGATATCAACCATGTAAAACGATTGCCCGAACGTTCCAACATATAAATCACGTTCAATAATCAAAGGTGTCGAAACTATTGCCCCGTCAAGCTTCACAGGGGAATCCCAAACAGGATTACAATCATTAATATCTACGGCATACAAACTATGGTCGAGATCCCCAAAATAAGCTATCCCATTAACAATTCTAGCCCCTCCCCAAATCGCACCAATTGGTTCTTCTCCTCGAGAAGGGAAAACGCAAAGTTCACGAAGGTTAGAATCAAGTATATAGAGCCTTCCTGACTCGGCTGATTCTGCTGCACTAACAACTATGCGATCATCGCTAACGGCTAATTCACCTACAATCGCTTTGGATAGACGATCACCCTCAATTTCGAATGTAAGTTCTTGCAACAAGTTTTGGGCATTTAAAGCATAGACGACTCCGTCAAAACCCCCAGCATAAACTGTACCGTTGTGCACCGTTGGCGAGGAATAAAACCCCGGGAATGCGTCAGTGCGCCCTGCGTCTGGAACTTGAAAACTAGCAACTACCATGCCTTGTCTTTCTAGATCCAGCGCCAAAATTTGACCCTTCGGGGTTCCAACATAACCGACGTTACCCTCAATTGATAATCCTGACCAAGATTGAGAAGGTGTTGTACGGTTTCCGACGCAACCAATGAATGTTTGAATCGATAAAATTGCTCCCAGTACGATCAGCAAGAATTTCAGTCCACGACCTTTAGGCATCTATTGTTGGAGCCTTTCTTTCATTAATGGATAGTTGTCACAATTAATTAGGATCATATGAAACTTTCGCAATCATTAATAGCTTTTCTATTCCGGAACAGGATCATACCCGGAGCCCCCAAGAGGTCTGCAGCGGAGCAACCTTTTGGTAGATAGCCATAAGCCCCTTAAAAGGCCATGGCGCGTTAACGCTTCCTGAGCGTAGACCGAGCAAGATGGGTAAAATCGACAGTGGCTTGGCCATATTACTGATAAAAATCGTTGGTACAAAGAAATTAAGCCTATCAGTACGGGCCTCATAGTTTGTTTTCCTGATGTACTTTTCCATTTTCATTGGTGTTCAAATGGGCTTGGTCTATTACCTTAATTAGAGCAGCACGCAGCTCAGCAAATGTAGCATTAAGGGCTGCTGGTCTAGCTATAAACAATAAATCCCAGCCTGGCGATACTTTCGTTCGCCTAACCACCTCTCTCATTCTACGACGAATTAAATTCCTACTTACTGCTAGCTTTGATATCCTGCGTCCAACAACAAAACCGAAACGACTATATTCAAACGCATTGGGTATATATCGCAAAGCAACCATACGACCTGAAGCAGAGGCACCCGTTTTCCTGAGTGACTTAAAATCTTTATCAGACTTTAACCGTTGATACCTAGGGAGCGCCTCTAACTTCGCATGAAAAGAACTCTTCGAAGTTTTTAAACGGTTAAAAGGTGCCTTCCCTTCGCTCTGCGTCGGCTTAATACCCGCCTGCCTCCGGGAGTCTGCATGCGACTGCGAAACCCGTGCACTCGAGCTCGACGTCGTTTCTTGGGTTGCCATGTTCGTTTGGACACTGACCAACAATCCGATTCTATAGGATAAATTTACTCTTGCGAGTATAAACTTGGGGGCTATTGGTGTCAAAGAACTCCATACCAGTTTCGCTATAAGATTTAATGACTTTATTATCTGCATATTTGAATATTGGCGTAATTAAATGAAAAAACCACCAAAACAAAGGGCTGATAGCATTTTAGTTGACCGTAATTTGGTTGATTCAAGGTCAATTGCCCAGTCGTTAATTCGGGCGGGGCGGGTTTTAGTTAATAAAGCAAAATTGGACACACCGGGCCAGCTAATTGACCAAAACTCTGAGATTGAATTAATTCCAGGTCCGAAATTTGTAAGTAGAGGCGGTCAAAAACTTGAAGGTGCATTACAAGGCTTTATGCTAGAAGTTTCTGGTTTGACTGTGCTTGATGTTGGAGCTTCAACCGGTGGATTCACAGATTGCTTGTTACAAAACGGTGCAAATCTTGTTTATGCGGTTGATGTGGGTAGAGGACAACTTAATGATCGAATCAGGAAGGACTCTAGAGTTGTGGTAATGGAAAGACTGAATGCCAGATATCAATTTGAATTGCCTTCACGTGCACAACTGATAGTGGCAGACCTTTCATTCATTTCTCT
>CAYMJY010000006.1:40145-42321 GCA_964391355.1 uncultured Dehalococcoidia bacterium
CTAAGAGGTAAAATACTTTTGCATGTACAAAATAGCTTTGATGAAGAAATCTGTTAGTTTTACACTATGATGACTGATACCCCCCGTGAAGAATGTGGAGTCGTAGGCGCTTATCTCCCTGGCTCGCCTGATAGCGCTGCAGCGCGCTTGGCTTTTTTTGCACTTTTTGCTCTTCAGCATCGAGGTCAAGAAAGCGCAGGTATTGCGGCGGGCGATAACAATACACTTAGAAATTTTGCCAACATGGGATTAGTTTCAAATGTATTTCGAGAGGAAGACCTTGATAGGCTGCCTGGCCATATTGTTGTAGGCCATACTCGCTATTCAACAATGGGTTCTAGCAATTTGACAAACGTACAACCTATCGTCTCCAGGAGCCCTTCGACAGAATTAGCACTTGCACATAATGGGAATATCATAAATGCTCCTGACTTAAGACAAAAATTACTAGACGATTTTGCTATCAACTGCCAAGGCTCTTCAGATAGCGAAGTTATAGCTCACCTGTTGGCATGGGCTCCAGAAAAAGATTGGGCAGGGCGTGTTGCTTATTTGCATCGCGTATTGAAAGGGGCTTATAGTTTGACAGTTGCGACTAAGGATCAACTTGTCGCTATAAGAGATCCTTTAGGCGTTAGACCTTTATGTTTGGGGCGATATGGGAATGGTTGGGTAATTGCTTCTGAGAGCAGTGCTTTAGACCATGTTGGTGCTCAGTTCATGCGTGAAGTACAGCCGGGAGAGGCAATTGTTTTTGATCACAATGGCCTGACGAGTATTCCGTACCATTCTCCTTCTTCGCGGACGGCACATTGTGTCTTTGAGCAAATTTATTTCGCTAGACCAGATTCAATTTTAGAAGGGAAATTAGCACATGTTTCTCGAGAACATATGGGCGAAGCACTAGCACATGATTACCCAGTTGACGCCGATATAGTTATACCTGTTCCTGATTCAGCTAACTCAGCAGCTGCTGGGTACGCGAGAGCTGCAAAACTACCATTAGAGTTCGGATTGATTAAGAATCGATATGTTGGAAGAACTTTCATCCAACCAGATCAGCATTTTAGAGAATTAGGAGTTAGAAATAAATTTAATCCTATTCCAGAAGTATTAGCAGGACAAAGAGTTGTCGTGGTTGACGACAGTATCGTTAGGGCTACGACTACACCACATGTCATTTCACTACTTCGGGATGCAGGAGCTCGAGAAATCCATATGCGAGTTTGCGCACCTCCCATTTTGAATCCTTGCCATTTTGGAGTTGACATGGCTAATAAAGGAGAATTCATTGCTACTGGCAACACCATAGATCAAATTCGCGAATTCATTGGAGCCGATTCTCTTGCCTACCTAAGTGTCGAGCGGTTACATAATGCAGTTAGTATGAACAGTAACGGAATTGGTTATTGTGATGCATGCTTTACGGGCAGATATCCAATACCAGTCCAATTGCAACTTGATAAGTTCACCCTTGAAAGACCTGAAAGCTATTAATTTATTTGAAAAGTTCCCAAGACGAAGAGTCCCAAATGACTAGCATCGATATTGTAATCCCCGTATTGAATGAGGAGGTTGCTTTGTCAAAATGTGTAAGCGACCTTTTGGAATTTACCAGAGTCAAACTCAATAAATACGACTGCCGGGTAGTAGTTGCAGACAATGGTTCAGATGACTCGACTTTGCGAGTAGCAAAAGAACTATCTACTGTGCATGGGGAAGGTAATGTCACATTCATTCACTTGGATGAAAGAGGTAGAGGTAGGGCATTGCGAAGAGCTTGGTTGGGTAGTTCTGCCGATGTTTTACTATACATGGACGTAGACTTATCTACGAAGCTCTCAGCATTACCCGAGTTAATATCTGCAATTTCGGCAGAAGGCTTCGACTTATCTACAGGAAGCAGACTGAAACATGGTGCGAAAACAACAAGGTCTTTTAAGCGAGATTTAATTTCCAGAAGCTATAATTTACTCATTAAACTTCTGTTCCGAACCCGTTTTAGTGATGCTCAGTGCGGGTTTAAGGCCATTAGCAACCGTGCAGCTAAATCGTTGATCCCATTTGTTCAAAATAACCACTGGTTCTTTGACACTGAACTTTTAATTCTGGCTGAAAGAACAGGTTTCAAGATAAAAGATATACCCGTAGAATGGGAAGAAGATTCTGATACTCG
>CAYMJY010000007.1:0-42274 GCA_964391355.1 uncultured Dehalococcoidia bacterium
CAAAACATTAACCTGCTGGAGTTTCGGACTCCTGCCAATCAGGGTCATTTGCTTCGGATTTCTCAGCATCTCCTACAGCTTTTTCAACATCTGCACGTATAGACCCCCATAAGCGCTGAGCATCACGTGATTTAATTGGCATCCTACGCCTCCATGCGATTATCCCCACATCCGAAGCACCTACTTTTTGAGGCATATCGGGATCAAGTGCACCAACAGCCTGAATTGGCATGTCCTCAAGCTCATTGGTACCTTGGGGGAGTTGATATAAATGACTAGTGTGGTATAAAACTTTCCACCACAGTCTTCTCCAACCTTTCCAAAAGGATTTCCTAGTCAACGTGAAAGTCCACATTCTGGAACTTAGTTCGTCGATAGGAACTGCCATTCTCAGGTGACATCTGTCACCTGAGCCGCTTGGGGAAACCCAGGCTGGGAGTTGGTATAAACCGGTATACCCCGGTCTATCAAGGTCGAACTGTTTGCGAGCACCATGTGCGGCTGATCTTGGTGTTCGCCTCCACCAGACGCGTTTTGGCCAGCTCTTGCCAAGCCCTTCGTAATACGAAGACTGTGGCGCCCGCCCGGATTCTGCTGAAGTAATGTGGATGAATTGGTCAGTTTCCTTAGCAATCTTCATTGCGCCATGGTATCCGGGTAAATACCTGAACAACCCTCTGTTAAAAAACCTTCGGATGCTTCCTCTATGGATTTTTACAGCATGTGAATCATGGGAATTTTCAATGGTCAGAGTCCAATTCAGATCCCACAATCTAATATAAGTTTCTGTAATCACATCATCGTCAAAAAAGTAATTAGGAATGTCATCTTCAAGAGGAACAGGCTCCGTTTGACCCATCCAAACAAAGACAATGCCATTGTGAGTGACAGTAGGGTAGTGTGGAGCTTTCAAAACTGGTTGTAATCTGGATTCTGGACCATCTGTGAGCGCAGCGACACATTGACCTTGACCGTCAAAGGTAAATCCGTGGTAAGGGCATGTAATGAACCCCTTAAATTCATTGTTTAATTTGCCTGCAGCTGGACCACCACCGGGTGTTCTTCTCCATCCGCCAGAAAGCCTAGCACCTCTGTGAGGGCAATAATCAGATAATGCAGCTACATATCCTTTAGAATCGCGAAAAAAAACAACATCTTCGCCTAACATTTTAAGGGAAATAGGTTTCTTACCAACGTCTTTATCTATTATTCCTGGGTACCAATATTCTCTGTAACCAAGTTTAGGAACCAAGTCAAAGACACCAATTTGAGACGCGCCATAACGTGTAGGGTGTTTTGAAGAAGAACTTCCATTAGATGACCCGTTTCGGACTGTCATAATTTTCCTCCAGGAATGTGTTACTGGGAACTATGAACGTACAATCACTGCCAAAGATTCTTCAATGCCTTTCCATCTTCACATCTATGTTCGATTGATTCAAGTCGAAACTAATACTTATTGGTAGATTGTTATGATGGCCATTGATTCAGCTCATTTCTCGTCGGCATGCTTTCTTGGATTCCATCTTTTGTGACTGATATCGCTGCAGCTTTATTAGCGAAGGTGATTGCCTGGGTAACATCCATGTTTTCTGCGATAGCAACAGCAAATGCACCCGCAAAAACATCTCCTGCTCCTGCTGTATTTATAGGATGAACTACTGGGGCAGGGAAGTGGTTTTGAATCCTATGACTGTCTACATAACAACCATTTTCTCCAAGCTTTATAATGACTGACCTTGCACCTAGATCCTTTATAGCCAAAGCGGCCAATTCAGCGGTTTTGACATCTGTAACCTTGATGCCTGAAATCCCTTGAGCTTCTACTTGGTTTGGCAAGATAAAATCTACGTAGGGGAGTAAGTCTGTACAACCTTCTTTAGTGGGTGCGGGGTCATGAATCACTACTACTCCGAGTGATGATGCAACTTTTGCTACTGCCAAAGTTGTCTCAATCGGCACTTCTTGTTGCGTTAATAAAACTTTTGCTGAAGGCAAGAGTTGAAAGGCTGATTCGATCTCATGTTGTCCTAAATTTAAATTAGGCCCATATATAGGCAGGATATAATTTTGAGCATCAGAATCTATAAGTATGATTGCAACTCCAGAAGTTTCTTCTGACGCAACCGTTACTCGAGAAAATTCAATGTTGTTTTGGTGAAAATTATCAAGTAGAAGTTTCCCAAAATAATCACCACCAACACGGCCTACCATTTCTACTTTCATAGTTTCTGTAAGACGCGCAGCCGCTACTGCTTGGTTAGCTCCTTTTCCGCCGTAACCTGTGCGAAAGTTTTCACTTTCGAGTGTTTCACCGGGGAAGGGGATTCGTTTAATATCGGCGAATAAATCAAAGTTGATGCTACCGAAAATGACAATTTTCTGTTTGGTCATTTATTGCCTCAAAAAATCATTACCACCAATGAATATCATCAATTTGATGATTTGAATTGGCTATAGACTCGTTCCAGGGACGAGTTGGCAGGTACTTCCATCCGCCATCAGCGAAAATCATGACGATGTTACCTTTGCGAATACGTTTTGCCATTATCTTAGCCGCAGATAACACCGCCCCCGAAGAAATCCCTATTAGAATCCCTTCTTTCTGAGCTATGCTCTTAGTGTTCATTAAGGCATCGGCACTACTAATTATAAAACGAGAACTGAGGAGCTTAAGATCTAATAAAGGTGGTACAAAACCTTCTTCTAAGCTCCGAAGGCCTTGTAACCGTTCACCCATTTTAGGTTCAATTCCAACTATCTGAGTTCGTGGCGACTCTGCTTTGAGCCTTCTACCGATACCCGTAATAGTGCCACCAGTGCCTATACCAGCTATAAACACGTCAATTTGAGGAATTTGGCTTAGCAATTCGACACTGGTTTTGTCGTAGTGAATATTAACGTTCGATTCGTTGAAAAATTGATTAATCGAAACGAAACCTGGCGAATTACCTATAGTGGTTGCAGTTTCGATTGCCAGACGCATGCCACCTTCAGATGCACAAGGAATGATCTCGGCTCCATATAATTCTAATATGTCTTTAATGCTAGGAACCGAGCCTTCTGGTATGACAACTGTTAGTTTGTAACCTTTTTGCTTTGCGACAAAAGCAAGTGCTATAGCAGTATTACCACTAGAAGCTTCGACTATAGTCTGACCACGCTTTAGCTTTCCAGTTTTTTCAGCCTCGGAAACCATTGCCAGTGCGATACGATCCTTGATACTACCACTTGGATTTTGACCTTCTAATTTTGCATAAAAACGCAATCCAGTAGTTGTTCTGAGGCTCTTGAGTTCTATTACTGGAGTGTTGCCAATTAGTTTAAGTAAATCGTATGACTGCATTAAGTAATTTTCTTACAAAATTCGTTGCACAGATACATTTTAGTGCTGTCAATTTCTTTGTTTAGAACATAGACTTCATGATCAGTTCCCTTAATCTGTGAAAATAGGTGATGTGATGAGTACTAACGGCCATTTACCCAGCATGATTATTGACGATCACGACAGAAAACTTTTTAAGATCAATCGTCAAGCTTTCGTCTCACAAGAGGTACTTGAAGCTGAAAAAAAACATCTTTTTGATACTTGCTGGATTTACGCAGGACACGAATCAGAGGTTCTAAATCCAGGTGATTACAAAACCAGAAAAGTTGCGGGCAGACCGGTCATTATTTCTCGAGGTGAGGACGACAAAATCAGGGTCATGATGAATACTTGCCCACACCGGGGGGCCACAGTGCGGAGAGAAGCTTCCGGAAATTCTAAAGTGCACCAGTGTTACTACCATGGTTGGACTTTCAATAATGAAGGAACACTCATTGGACTACCGGGTGAAAATGCCTATGAGAATACGGAGTGGACTAGGGAAGACAACTGTTTAATGGAGGCGCCGAAAGTCGAATCCTACCGTGGTTTAATTTTTGCTTCGTTTAACCATAAAATCCAATCACTTTCTGACTATCTAGCAGGTGCTAAAGAGTATATCGACTTAGTAATGGACCAGACTGACGCGGGAATGGAAGTCGTCGGTGGAACTCAAGAGTACTCAATGAGAGCAAACTGGAAGCTGCTGATAGAAAACTCTATTGATGGATACCATGCTCCAACTACTCACAAAAGATATTTTGACTTCATAGTAGGGACTAATCAACTTTTTTATGATATGAGCCATGGAATTCCAGGTTCGCCTCATGCGTTGGGTAACGGCCATGCTGTCATTGAATATGATTCACCTTGGGGTAGGCCTATAGCTCGTTGGACACCGTATTTTGGTGATGAACGAAAAGTAGAATTTGAAATGAAGAAGAATAAGTTGGTTGAAAAATATGGTGAGGCCCGAGCTGAACGTATTTGTCAATATAGCAGGAATTTGTTCATCTTTCCGAATCTTATACTCAACGACATTATGGCGATCACTATCAGGACATTTTTTCCTGTAAGTCCAGATTATATGGAAATCGGGGCATGGGCTTTGGCTCCTTGCGATGAAAGCGCAGATGATAGGGCGCTCCGCCTAGATAATTATCTGACTTTCCTTGGACCAGGTGGCTATGCGACTCCCGATGATGTAGAGGCGTTGGAGGCTTGCCAGCGGGGTTTCGCAGCATTTCGTGAAGTAGCGTGGAGTGATATTTCTAGAGGTATGGGCCGTGAACAGCCAAAACCTGACGACGAATTGCAAATGCGAACGTTCTGGAGGCAATGGAACGAGCTTATGACCGGTAGGCAGTTAACGCCGTCCATGCCTCAAGGCGCGGGGATATAGGTGATTTATGACTTTAACCACCGTTGATAGTGTAACCAGGTACGATATTGAAAGCTTTCTATATGATGAAGCTGCTTTGCTTGACGAGTGGCGTCTTGATGAATGGTTAAAATTGTTTACTGATGACGGATCCTATTTCGTTCCGTCAACCGACGCACCCGATGGTGATCACAGGACGAGCTTATTTTTGATTGCTGATGACTACGAGCGATTGAGGCACAGAGTAGAGCAGCTTATGGGTCGTTTTGTGCACGCCGAGACTCCTCATTCTCGAACTCGACGGTCAATAACCAATGTTCGGATTAGAAAAGCATCTAAAACTCCTGAGGAGTTACATGTTACGGCTAATTTCATCGTTAATAGAATCAGATTAGGAACAGTGGACACGTATGTTGGTAGGTATGAATATAGGCTTGCACTGGGCAATGGGCAAGTGAAGATTATAGAACGACGTGCGGTTTTGGATTTGGACGCGCTTCGCCCGCACGGCAAGGTTAGTTTCATTCTGTAATAGGGCATCGTCAAAAGCCTAAGGTAAGTTCCTACTATTATTGTTATGTAAAGTTAACGAGTAAATGATTATCCGCGCAACAATACTTTTCATTTCAGCGCTATTGATTTCAATTGTGCTGTTTTTTGCTTTTTGGGTAACTCGCCCTGCACAAAAGTTAGATCCTGGTTTATTATCCCTCGAGAAATCGATCGAACTCATCCTCTCTTCCTATGTGGACAAGGATCGCCATTCAAATGATGAATTACTGTCATCTGCTATAGAGGGATTGATTACTTATATTGATGACCCCTACTCCTCATATGCTCCTCCTGAGATGTTTAATATTTCTTTCAATTACTCGGGAGAATTTCAAGGTATCGGTGCGGAAGTCGCAATTCAGAATGGCAACATTGTTATTCAATCACCTTTAGACGGCTCTCCAGCTAAAATTGGTGGTTTGCTCCCTGGAGACATAGTTGTGGCTGTCAATGGGACTAGTATCGAAGGTAAATCTCTCACTGAAGCAGTCTTGCTTATAAGAGGACCTGAAGGTTCAGAAGTTGAGTTAACTGTACTTCGCTCTGGCTCTGTAGACCCCTTAGTTTTCACTATTGTACGTGGAATCATTACACAAGAGAGTGTTAGTTTCCGCATGCTCGAAACTGATGATTCTATTGGTTATATCAAAATTTCTACTTTCCAAAGCAATACCCCTGAACAACTTAGGAATGCTATTTCAAATCTTCAAGATGAAAATGTTGAGCGCTTGATATTAGATTTAAGAAACAATTCGGGAGGACTGGTTGATTCATCAATAGCGGTTTTGGGAGAATTTTTGGATAGCGTTGTAGCTGTAGCTTTGGTTGATTCTTCTGGTGGTAAGCAAGAATTTTTTACTAACCAAGGAGGCTCAGCTTTAGAGTACCCCTTAGTAGTCATGGTTAACTCATTTAGCGCAAGTGCATCAGAACTTACAGCTGGAGCCCTTCAGGACCACAAAAGAGCAATTTTGGTCGGCTCTAAAACTTTTGGGAAAGGGTCATTCAACACTGTATTTAAACTTCCAAATGAGGGTGGTTTGTACCTTACAACTGGTCGATGGCTAACTCCTTCAGGAAAAATGATCGAGGGTAACGGTCTTCAGCCAGATGTCTTGGCAGGCTCAGGCGTGAATGTTAATGATCTGGTGGAAGTTGGAACAGCTGTTCGGTCGCTTTGTTCTTCTGTGACGAGCATTCAAGATTTGGGATCGCAAAATGAAGATCTACTCAATGCAATTGAAACAGTTTGTTCGATTAGCCCTTCCTCAGTTCATTCAGATAAGCTAACTGATGTAGCCTTAAACACTGCAATTGAGTTAATCAAAGAAAAATGATTTAAAGCATTGTTATGAAACCAAGTAAAGCAAACTTTAACAAAAAGAAAAATAATCCTGACAAGACCAGTCAAACCACCAAGATCTCTTTGCGTACGGTTGCAGATAATCGTAAAGCACGTTACGACTTTGAAATAATTGATACTATCGAAGCGGGGATTGTTCTTACTGGCACCGAAATTAAGTCAGTTAGAGCAAGTCGAATCAACATTAGAGACGCGTTTGCTCAAATTCGGGGTGGAGAAATATGGCTGCAAAATTTACATATCTCATCATGGTCTTCCGGAGGTCGCTGGAATCACGAGCCTCTAAGATCTCGCAAACTATTGATGCATAGTAGTGAGATAACTAGATTTGCGTCCCAAGCAGCACAAAAAGGACTGACTATGGTTGCTTTAAAAATATACATCAAAGGTCATCGTGCAAAAGTTGAATTAGCATTAGCTAAAGGCAGGAGACGTTATGACAAACGAAAAGTCATAATGCAGCGCGAAACTGATCGTGAAATAGCTAGGGCCATTCGACATAGGCAATTTTAAGAAATAGCTATAGTTGAGATTTCGTCCACGATCGATGATCAGGAACTTCTTCTCCTACAGATTGAAGAAAGAAATAAGCACTTTGTGGTCCCAAAAACTTAAAACGTTCACGGAGATCTCTCACTAAGGAAGGAAAATTAGTTTTCGATCTTAGGTACAATTCAAAAGAGCCATACTCACCAACAAGTTGGAGAACCACTCTGGCGTTGTGAACGATCCCTTCTAATTTGGGGCGATTACGGATAACTCTTTTGTCATTCGATAATCTTTCTAGGTCACCTTCTGTCATTTGAGCTACGACTGATGTGTCGAAAAATGAAAAAGCTTCTCGAGTATCTGACCATTTACTTTCCACTACTTTTCGTGACATGCCGGCTTGAAATACAGCCATGCTCATCATCTCAAGGTATTCATCAGCTGATTTAGAATGGTGGTTGTTCAATACTTTAAAAGGCTCCTAGTAGAACTGAGCACAGGATATCTTATTTACTGATAACGTAAAGGTGTAAACTTATAGTGCTCAATCTAAGGGGATGCGTGGTTTCGACAGGGGATGGTTGGGCAGGATTGCAGGCCGAGGTTTTCTCACCCTCGCTAATAATGGGATAAAAAAATGACTGGCAACAAGCAAGTCGCACTGGCCGCGTAGATTCGTGACCACGCTTTAGTCACCCATCTCTACGGTGACTAACTGCGATATATAGTAGAGATGCTATGATTCCTATGCCGCTAAGAGTCATTCAAGATAAGCGGTAGGCGCACTAGTAGTTTGCTGGTGGACGTCTAGTGCGTGTGATTAAATCACCAGATATGCCTGTAGTATATCCTGTACTTGTCTCTTCTGGACGGGGAGTTCGACTCTCCCCCATCTCCACCAGTCTAAGGATTTAATGTGTCGTGGATTTATTTGACCCTGCTGGCCTCGGCGGTTTCTGCTGTTGTTAGCATATTTGATAAAACCATTATTTATCGCTATGCAACAACCCCAAAAACTTTGCCACTATTAATAGGGTTTACCCAGACCTCGATTGGCGTGGTTTTGCTTTTAACATTAGAGATACCAAAAGAAGTCGAATTAAGTGCAATTTGCGGGGCATTAATTTCTGGAGCTCTTTTCGGTTTAGGCGCTCAGTTTCTGATGAGGGTTTTGTACACAGAGGAAGTTTCTCGTGCTATTCCTATTTTTCAGAGCGCGCCAATCTTCACTGCATTTTTCGCTTTGTTTTTATTAGATGAAAATCTTGCCTTCTATGAATGGATGGCTATTCTTTCAGTTGTACTAGCTGCAATAATACTCTCATTGAAGTTTGAGCCAGGGGGAAATAATTTTGTTCTAAACCGTAGTCTTTTCTTGCTACTTACCGGAAGTGCAATTTATGGAGCTTCTTATGTTTTAGGTAAGATCGCGATAGATGAGTTACCCGTTTTATTTACTCACGCTTTGAGATCAATTTCCCTTGGCGCTGTTTTTTTGTTATTCAATGCAAGACCAGAACCATGGAAAGAAATAAAAGGATTTTTTACCAATAAAAGCCCAGCCCTGATTTTCGTTACTTTTAACGAATTTGTTATCGCAAGTATCGGTCTTGTTTTACTGCTCTGGGCTTTATCTTTAGGTCCTGCTTCTGTTGTAATTGCTGTCTCTTCTACTCGTGCTTTCTTCCTCGTAATTTATAGCTCTACTTTGGCTTTGATTTGGAAAGGGGCTCTGGGAGAGACCACTACTGTAGCTGCGTTAACGACTAAAGCGATTGCTACAGTAGTAATTGTCCTTGGAACTGCAGTATTGGCTTTATCAAATTAGGTCAAGCTTTTAATTGACTCCAGTACAAATTCAAGGGTTCGGGTAGTAAACGCAATCATATTTTCTTCCCTTCCCTTCAATCCAGAATCAAAAATTTCTGTTCTTTTGACTGGCCCGTCTATCCCAATGACTGTTGTGCCAGGTTCCCCACCAAACCGCCCTCCTGTGGGGCCAGCAAGGCCGGATTCTGATACACACCAAGATGCGTTAAGTGTTTCCCGCATCGAAGTAGCTAATGATGCGATCATTTCAGGCGTTGTTCCATGATAATTTGCATACTCCTCAGGAGCGATTCCTGCTAGCGCAATTCTTGAATTGAGTGTATATAAAACCCCGCCTCCAGCGTAATATTGCGATGCACCAGCAACACAAAGTAAGGCAGCAGACACTAACCCGCCCGTAGTAGCTTCAGCGACTGCAATTGTTTCATTTCGGGCGATGAGCATTCCAGCAATTTCTTCTGCAAGTTGTTTGTGCTCTATGACCATTAATTCATGAATCCTATCTTGGTTTAATTTTATGGGGATATTAGGTTTTAATACTTTGATACGTTAATTTCAGTCATTTTTCCTGTGACTAGATATATTACCCTTTCTGCGATATTAGTAGCTCTATCAGCTAATCGTTCAAGGTCATGCGCAGTCCAAAGTAAGTATGTAGCTCTGCGGATAGTTGTCGGATCCTCAATCATATACACTAATAATTCCCTGAATATCTGGTCGTATATAGAGTCAACTTCATCGTCTGCAGCGCACACTTCTTGGGCAGCTTGGGTATCCCTTCTCACAAGTGCATCCAGACTTTTCCTAAGCATGCTAGTTGATAAAACACCCATCCTGGGAATATCTATTAAAGGTTTTAACGGTTCTTCATCACCCATTAACATACTTATACGGCCTATACCCTCTGCGTAATCCCCCATTCGCTCAAGTTCAACCGCAATATGCAGAATTGCTATGATTTGACGTAAATCACCTGCGATTGGTTGTTGTCGCGCAATCAGTTCAATGCAGTGTTCCTCAATCCCAAACCTTTGGTTGTCAATTTCATCGTCATCCTTAACCACTTTTTCTGAAGCCACGAGATCTCTAGTTTTAAGAGCATCTATGGCTCGTGCAACTGCTTTTTCCACCATGCTGCCGAGTTTCAGAAGTTCATTCTGAAGGTTCATTAACTCAGCATCGAATTCTGCTCTAGTTGAAATTGGTCCTTGCATATTCGCTCCTTACCCAAACCTACCTGTAATGTATGCCTCTGTTCGTTCATCGCTTGGGTTTGTGAAGATTTTTTGCGTTTCTCCATGCTCTACCAAATAGCCTGCTCTGTCCTCGTCCATCATCAGAAAAGCTGTTTCGTCTGATACCCTTGCTGCTTGTTGCATATTGTGGGTAACCACTAAAATTGTATACTCTTTACTAAGATCTCTCATTAAGCCTTCTATTGCCAATGTTGCAATTGGGTCTAATGCAGATGCAGGCTCGTCCATTAAGATTACTTCAGGTTCGACAGCTATAGCTCTAGCAATGCATAGTCGTTGTTGCTGCCCTCCTGAAAGTGTTAAAGCTCTTTCGTGAAGCCGATCTTTAACTTCATCCCAAAGGGCAGCCACGTGGAGTGCACGTTCAACGGCTTGATTCATATTCCCTCGGTAACCATTAATTTTGAGACCAAAAGCAACATTCTCAAAAATAGTTTTTGGGAATGGGTTGGGTTTTTGAAAAACCATTCCTATTCTTGACCGAACCTCGGTTGGGTCAACTCCCATGCCATAAACATCATGTTCGCCAAAATAAACTTTCCCTTCGATACGAGCATCCGGAATAAGGTCGTTCATTCTGTTAAAACAACGCAGCAAAGTACTTTTGCCTGAACCAGAAGGGCCAATTAACGCGGTTACTTTATTCTTAGGGATTTTTAGGGTTACGTTTTTAAGAACACGGAAATTCCCATAGTAAACGTTAAGATTATCTATTGATAATGCAGCTGTACGATCAGTTGTCATCATTCTTCTGACCTCTTTTGAGTCTTGTTTCTAATAACAATTGCTATTGCATTCATACTAAGCAATATAACTAAAAGAACTAGAATGCCAGCAGCAGCTATACCTCTAAAATCTTCCTGAGGGCGGGCAACCCAGTTATATATTTGGATTGGCATCACTGTAAATTGATCTAGCGGGTGGCTAGGCACAAAAGTTAGGAAAACCAAAGCACTTATAGCTATGACTGGAGCTGCTTCTCCAATTGCCCTGGATAGTGCGAGTATCGTTCCTGTCATGATTCCTGGAAGTGCCTGAGGAACTACTATGTTTTTCACTACCTGAAACTGTGTTGCCCCAAGCCCATACGCTGCTTCGCGGTAGGTATTAGGAACTGACCGAATTGCTTCACGTGAAGTGATAATCACAATAGGGAGCACCAGTAAACTCATGGTTAGTGCACCTGAAACTACAGAGCGACCCAGTGACAACAGTTGAACAAAAACGGCAAGACCCAAAAGTCCATAGACTATAGAAGGAACACCAGCTAGGTTAGCAACGTTGATTTCTACAATTCTGTAAAACCAATTTTTACGCGCATATTCTTCTAAATAAATTGCTGCTCCAACCCCTACTGGAACAGTAAATGAAGCGGTCAGTCCGATGAGCCAGATAGATCCGAAGATAGCAGACTTCATGCCGGCTCTCTCAGGATATCTCGATGGAAATTCTGTTAAAAAGCTTATGCTTAACCACGGCAATCCCTGAACTAATACTCGGATTATTAATACAGTTAATCCAACGACACCGATCAGGATTGCTAACAAGAACAAGCTATACCAAATTTTACCCCATACTCTTCGACTGGAGATATTTGGATGAAACCGAGTAAGCCAGTCAGAGCGATCCACTAATATTCCTCCCTAACTCTTCGCACAATTATGTTGCCTAGAATGTTCATGGCGAGAGTCATAAAGAAAAGTAACAACCCTACCGCAAAAATGGTTTGAAATTCCAAAGAGCCGTGCGGTGCTTCACCTAATGCCAATTGGACAATAAAAGCGGTCATAGTTTGTATGCTTTCTAGTGGATTGGCTGTTAGATTCGGGCTCGCCCCCGCAGCGATGGTAACTAGCATTGTTTCTCCGATTGCACGAGAAAATGCGAGGATGAATGATGCTACAATGCCAGAAATCGCGGCCGGAACTACTACTCGTAATGAAACTTCTAAGCGGGTCGCTCCAAGTGCATATGCCGCGTTTCTAAGTGATCGAGGTACAGCTACCATCGCGTCTTCACTTAAGGATGAGACCATGGGTATAAGCATTAAGCCCATTACAAGTCCTGCAGAAAGAGCGTTAAAAACAAGAAGGTCAGGCAAAAGTCTTTGTAGTTGAGGAGTGACGAAGGTTAATGCGAAATACCCGTAAACAACTGTAGGAATTCCTGCTAAAACCTCCAGTATGGGTTTAAGTACTCTCCGAACTCGATCGTGTGCAAATTCACTTAGATAAATAGCAATTCCAAGACCAACTGGAACTGCAAGTGCTAGTGCTACAAATGCGACTAGTATTGTCCCTGTAACCAGAGGGAGCACTCCGTAGGCACGTGGTTTTAATATGGGAGACCATGTTGTCCCAGTTAAAAACTCCCATGGTGAGACTTCCCTGAAAAACCCGATGGATTCAATGAAAAGGCTCAAAACTATGCCTACGGTAGTAATTATGGAAACTAGCGCGCATAGCAAAAAAAGGACGTGCACAATCTTTGCCTGCAAAGATCCTCGGGAGCCTCTATTGAGTGAGCCAGAACGAGTTAGGAAAATAGGTTTTTGGTCGGAGTTGATCTTCAAATCCTTTCTGGACTAAAAATCACGGCATATGGTTTGATACTAGTAAGACCAGACTAGAGGGGATTTGTTAAAGAAACATTAAAGACTTTTTAACTGACAAACGGGATAAGAGTAAAGCTGAAAGTTGACCCTACTCCGTAATCACTATCAGCCCAAATTGTGCCACCATGGGCTTCAACAATATGTTGTGCGATGGCTAGCCCCAGGCCTGTGCCAGAATCACTTCTTGAGCGGTCGACTTTATAGAACCTTTCGAAGAGATGAGGTAGATCTGCGGAATTGATTCCGATGCCATTATCCGCAACTGAAATTACAACTAAGTTTCCTTTTGTTTTTGCTGACATTTGGATTTGCCCATTAGAATTCACAAATCTGATTGAATTATCTAACAAATTCAAAATCACGCGGCGGAGTTTAGCGTACTCAGCACGACATTCTGGTAAATCCTGTCCCAATTCGATGCTGAGATCAACTCCATTATTGTTAGCTAATGGCAACATATCTCTATGAATTTCAATGAGTAATTCACAAACGTTCACCGAATCAAATACTATCCTGTCTTGGCCACTTTCTAGCTTAGAGAGGTCGAGAAGTTCGCTAACCAACCCACTCATTCTATCGACCTCACCATGAAGCCTATTTAAATAATCTTCAGCTAATTCACTGTCCTTTACTGCACCATTCTCCAATGTTTCAACTAACGCCTTCATTGATGCAATCGGGTTGCGCAATTCATGTGAAACATTGCTGACAAATTCACGTCTCGTCGTGTCCATTCTGTTGATAGTGGTCAGGTCATGTAAAGTCATCAATACGTCACCTTCGCTGGTGTTTAACAAAGGAACTGCTAATGCCATGACTACTCTTCGACCCTCCAACAGTTCAATATCTTTTTCACGCCGTTGATTATGCGACAACGCATCAGCAGCAATTTCTTGCAAGTCATGGTCTCTTAAGACCCCGAACGGCTCTTGCAGCCCTAACATAGTCTTTGCTGCACCGTTGGCCATAAGTATTTCTTTGCCTTTTGACAATACCATTACGCCATCTTCCATTGTTTCTAGAAGAGCCCTAACTTTGACCCTTTCATTATCAAGATCGCTAAGCATGGAACTAACAGTATCAGCCATAGTGTTAAACGTTTGAGAAAGTTGGGGCAAATATTCTGTGCCTTTCTCGGGAATTCTGTAATCTAAATTACCCGAAGAAATTTTCCTGACACCTTCTTCTATGTTAGCTATTGAATCATTGGTATAACGCGAGTGTCTGATTCCCATTAAACCAGATAGTAAAGGTGGAATTAAACCAAGAATGAAGATGAACGAGAGAACATTCGTGTTTAAACCAACTACGTTAAAGGATAGCAAGAACAAAATAATTGCAGATGTGCAATAAATTGCAGTAAGGCGCCACCAAAATGATCTTACATAGTTCATTCTTCTAAGCGGTATCCATAGCCACGGAGCGTAATAATTTTTTTGGGCTTACTCGCATCTTCTTCTATTTTTTCACGCAACCATCGAATGTGAACATCTACGGTTCGTTCGTCTCCTACGTAGTCATCTTCCCAGAGGCTATTTAGAAGTTGCCGTCTAGTGAAAGCCCTACCCTTGCTACGCATTAGATGTGCAAGTAATTCAAATTCGCGAGGCCGGCAAGGGATTGTCATTCCAGACAAGGTTACCGTATGCGATGCTATATTTACTTTCAGATCACCTGAAATCAATACTTCATCCTCAGAAGGAGTGCTGGTCTGAGTTTTGGTAGATCTCCTGAGCAATGCTCGCGTTCTTGCCATCAACTCGCGCATGCTAAAAGGTTTCGTTACATAGTCGTCTGCACCTAATTCGAGTCCTACGATTTTATCTATCTCTTCGCTTTTTGCGGTAAGCATAAGGACAGAGACATTGGATTCCTTGCGGATGGCCCGGCAAACATCCAGTCCGCTAATCGAAGGTAACATAATGTCAAGGATAATTAGATCAGGTAAGTTCGCACGCGCTTTCTCAAGGCCCTGCGAACCATCTGCGGCAGTAAGAACCTGATATCCTTCTAACTCAAGGTTATAAGCGACAGTGTCTCTTAAATTAGCTTCATCTTCGATTACTAGCACTTTTACTGGCATAACTACATTCTATATCTGTTCTTCGTTCCTGAAGTGACTGTATGCGTTCATTTTGAAGCCTTAATTATCTCATAATGATTGTTTAACTTGGTTCAGTGATTCCCTTAATTATGCCCACGTACGCTTGGTATATTAAATAATATGTTGAGGGAAAAAATGATTCAGTTAATGAATAAAGACGCACTACTGCGCAGCTTGAGTGTATTAATTACCATGGTCGCCTTTTTTCTTTTTATTATTGCGTGCGGTTCTGAAACGCCTACTGTACCTAGTAATACAAATGATTCATCTAATTCAAAAGACACTCTAAGTGGAACAGTCGAGATTGATGGTTCTTCAACCGTTTTTCCTATTTCCGAGGCTGTTGCCGAGGATTTTAGGCTTTATGAACAATCAAAGGTTCGTGTAAATGTAGCTATTTCAGGTACTGGTGGAGGATTCAAACGTTTCATTACAGGTGAAACTGATATTTCAAATGCATCGCGTGTAATCAAGGATAAAGAGATCAATACAGCAAGGGAAAACGATATAGAGTTCATTGAGATGCGTGTAGGAACAGATGGACTGTCAGTTGTTGTCAATCCCAAGAACGATTTCGTTGAATGTCTTACCGTTGAAGAATTGAACAAGATTTGGGCATCTGGATCAGATTTAGACAATTGGAATCAAGTGAGACCAGAATTCCCTGACCGACCTCTGAGATTGTATGGACCTGATACAGATTCCGGGACTTTTGATTACTTTACTGAAGAGATAAACGGAGAAGCTCAGGTTTCTCGTTCTGATTACACTGCAAGTGCTGATGACAATGTTTTGGTTCAAGGTATTAGTGGAGACAGGAATGCTTTGGGGTATTTTGGGTATGCGTACTATATTGAGAACTCAGACAAGCTGAAAGCTGTTGCGGTTGATGATGGAAACGGTTGTGTGAACCCTGGGCCAGTTGCGATTGCTGATGGATCATATACACCATTATCTCGGCCCCTTTTCATTTATGTGAACGTAGCTAGCCTTGCAGATCCAGCAGTCAAGGCTTTTGTCCAGTACTACATGGAAGAAGGTGCGAAGCTCACTAGTGAAGTTGGGTATATTGCAGCAGATGATTCTGTGTACGCAAATAACTTAGCAGCTATAAAGTAGAAATAGACTTTATTAAGTTGAGGTAATGTGCTTGGTAATCAGGGATGATTTCATCTGACCATTTCCCTTGTGTAGCCTTTACACGTTATTATTCGCATAAATAATTTCTACGTTATACTGGTACCGCGTTTATGATTTTGGGAGGTTTTTATGTCTCTTACTGAAGAAAAAATCGTACTAATCCCCGGTTTAATGAGTCGTTGGGTACGCCTACCAAGTGGTTCTTTGGCTCATTATGTGACTTCTGGAGACACTGGCCCAGCAGTTTTATTGCTTCACGGGGGCGCTACAGGTGCATCAGGGAGTGCTGTATGGCGCAATATAGCTCCTTTCCTTGGTGATAATGGATTTAGAGTTTATTGCCCTGATATGCCGGGCTTCGGCCTTGCGGACACGCGCTCAGAATTCTTTCCACAAAAAGGCCCAATTAGCCATTTACGGTTTCTAAGCGAGTTTGTAGATTCTTTATGTTTGGACACTTTCCATATTTCAGGAAATTCAATGGGAATGATGAACACAATTAATTACATGCTAGCTTACCCTGAACGTATCGATAGCTTTATTTTTATTAATGGTGGGATTGGTAATTTGGTGGACCCTGAAAACCATGTCAGTTCTGGCATTAGTCTTCCAAGGTTCGAGGGTGATGAAGCTTCACTGAGGAATCATATGAAGCCTTTAACTTATAAAAAAGTGGATCCTCCAGATGAAGTGGTTCAAATGCGTCTACACGCAGCTAACAACCAGAAAGAATCTACGGCTGCATACAGAGGTGCAGGTAGAGAAATAAGCAATAACCCCAACCTTAATCAACTTCTGAACACCAAAGAGCGCTTAGACAAACTAGAGATTCCTGGAATTTATTTATTTGGACAACAAGACGACTTATCTCCAGTTGAAAATGGATATAACCAAGAAGATGCCCTTCCAAATGTTCAATTCTTTTACCCAGATGAATGTGGGCATGTTGGTCAACAGGATCAACCAGAAATGTTTAAGCAGATATTTTTAGAATTCTTTAGAGATGGCAGGGTCAAGAGAGAGACTGCTAAGTGGGCAGGTGTCTCAAAAAGAAGACCTGAATATGCTCATTTGGTTGAGCCGTAGTCTGGGTTAAGTCACCTTCTCGCCCATAATAAACTGGCGAACAGCCTCGTTGAATTCTTCTGGTTTTTCCCAGTGAGCCCAAAATCCTGTTTGTTCAAGAAGTTTGAATTGTGCACCAGGAATGAGAGAGGCTAGCCTTTGTCCTGCGTCAGGCCCATTGCCTTCACTTCCGTCATTCCAAATTACCAGTACAGGAAGCTGGATTGAAGAGACTTCTTCCTCCGTGGCTAAATACTGGGCTCCCTTTCCAGATGCGTAATAATCATAGACTCTAATCATCCCATCATTCGTGCTGGGCCTTAAATAGTGAGCCAAACGAACATCAACAAGCTCATCGGTTACCTGTTCCGGGTGGTCCCTATGCATTACCATTAAAAGTCGTGCCCTTACACCATCCCAAGTTAAGTTTTGGAGCAACTGTTTGCTCCTTTCTACCATAGATATTCCACCAGATGGTGCAGCCGCTGGAGGTTTCACAGATCCTTCTTTGAAGCGCATTGCGATACCTGATTCAAAAATAACGCCTTTGATTCTTTCTGGATGTTCTAGAATAAGAGGGGTCATACCACTAGCTCCTCCTGCTTCACCATGAATCCATACTTTTTCGAGGTTTAGCGTATCCAATAAATCCAAAATTTCATCACTAACCTGAGCATTCATGTGATCCCACATTGGAGGAGCATCTGTCATGCCATGCCACAACATCTCAACCCCGATGGTGTGAAAATATTTACTTAATGGAACAACGTTACGAGCAAAAGTCTCTATGTGGCCACCACCACCGTGGAACATCAACAAAGTTTCTGGGTGTTCTCTGCCAGCTTCCGCGATTCTAATTTTATATCTTTGTCCTTGTACGAACCGAATATCAGCGCCTAAAAAGTCTACCCACATGCTATTTCGAGTGTTTGGTCGGGGCATCTTCGCTCCTTTTCCTTAATATCTTTAAATTGCTTTCATAAACCCAAGACCGTCATTTGATTGATCAAGGCCACCTTTGTACAAATAGCGCCCTTCTTGAGACTCTCTACTTGCCGCTAAATCTTCAAAGTCTAAGATTACTGTTTGTTCTCCCTCACATGCTACGTGTACATGAGTGTTGGTATGTTCAATTACAAACTTTGGCGAAGACTCAAAGACATTACCAGGACCTACTTCGAACTTAAATAGAGGTTCTAAATTATCTAAGGCTTTTACATCGCGCATTTTGTTTGAATCAATTATGAGAAAGTGAGACTTTTCACAGCTAAAGAATGGTCGATCTGGTAAATCGAGTACATTAATATTCAAGACATCTCCTCTAGGTAAAACTTAACTGGTCGGCATTTTCGGAGTAATTATCGGGTAAGACACACATGTTTTGGATTTCTTTTAACAGTTCATTAAGCCCAAGGCCTGTTACGCCAGAAGTTACCACAGCTGTAACACCAGATGCATGAAAAGATGAACCCAAATTAGATTCTAATTCTTCGTCATTCTCATTGCTTAGCAAATCAACCTTATTCAGAGCAATTACTTGAAGCTTATTTCGCAGGTTTAATTCTTTGAGTACTTCTTCAACAACACCCACATGTTCAGGTGCATTTGGGTGTGAAATATCAACTACATGAACTAATACCTCAGCAGAGTTTAGTTCTTCCAGAGTTGCACGAAATGCTGCAACAAGTGTGGGAGGTAGTTTTTGAATAAATCCCACGGTATCTGTAAGTAAAAACTGACCACCATCTGGGAGATTAATACGGCGAGTTACTGGATCTAGAGTAGAGAATAATTGGTTTTTAGCACTGACCCCAGCTTTACCCAATGCATTTAATAAAGTACTTTTACCCGCGTTGGTATACCCAACAAGAGAAACCATTGGTATCCCAGACCTTTGCCTTTGCCTTCTGTACTGTGCGCGGTGTTTCCTAATATCTTCTAGGTTTGATTTGAGTTTTTGAATACGCCTAGTTGCTAATCGTCTGTCTGTTTCAATTTGTGTCTCTCCGGGTCCTCTGGTCCCAATTCCTCCACCCAATCTTTCTAAATGACTCCACTGTCCTGCTAGTCTAGGCAGAAGGTATTCAGCTTGTGCAAGCTCTACTTGTAGACGCCCTTCTCTCGTTTGTGCATGTTTTGCAAAAACGTCAATAATTAGAGCAGCACGATCTATTACTTTTAGGTCGTTAGTATCCCCAGTTTTTGCAAAAGCTTGTTCAAGGTTCCGTTGCTGAGTAGGTGTTAGTTCGTCATCACAGATTATGGTATCAAATCTAATTTTTGAGCGAAGATCTTTGAGTTCCTCTATTTTCCCTTTCCCTAGATAAGTTGGTAGGCGTTTTTCCAATTGCTGTGTCGCGCTTCCAACTACTTCGGCACCTGCTGTTGAAGCAAGCTGAGCTAATTCATTTAAAGAATCTTTCACAGACCAAAGAGGATGGGATCCCTTGATACCCACGCCCACCAAAAGGGCCTTTTCCTCATCTGAATGTGTTGCAATTGTTTTTTGTTTAGTTTTGGTTATTTTAAAAGCCCTAATGACTGAGAAATATCAATTCAGAAAATTAAACTTTCTAAGTTTAAAATTCTGCACTAGCTAACCGATTAAGCCCTTCTTCTACTCGATCATCTGGAGTGGTTAGTGACAAACGAATAAATCCTTCTCCGTACTCACCGTACCCTCTGCCTGGGGTGACTACAACTGAGTGTTTATCAAGCAATTCCGCTGCAAGAGATGCTGAAGTCCAACCATCAGGGCACTTTGCCCAAACGTATAGCCCGGCTTTCGGTGTAGGAACTATTAATCCAATTGAGTTTAAAACACTTACCATTCGATCTCTTCGTCTTTTGTATATTTCATTATTAGAAGTGATCCAATCTGAGTTAATGTTTTCTAGAGCTTCGATCCCCATATATTGGACCGCTTGTGAAATTCCAGAGTCTAAGTTTGATTTCACCCTTAACAATCCATCAATTAGTTCAGGATTTCCAACAGCTGACCCTATTCTCCAGCCCGTCATATTGTAAGTTTTGGAAAGAGAATGAAATTCAATGCCAACGTCTATTGCGCCTGGGGTTTCCATGAAACTAGGGGCTACGTAATCATCAAATGTGACTTCTGAATAAGCAGCGTCATGGCATACTGCAATTTCATATGTTTTAGCAAAGTCCACAACTTTCTTGAAGAAGTCCAAATCAGCCAATGCCCCTGTTGGGTTGTTGGGATAATTTAGCCACATCACTGTGGCTTTTCTGGCTACTTCTTCTGGAATGAGATCTAAGTCAGGTAACCATGCGTTTTTTTCTTGTAGTGGCATCATATGAGATTCGCCACCAGCAAACATTGTTCCGACTGAATAGACTGGGTAGCCGGGGTCTGGAACCAGAGCAATATCACCCGGATCTATCAGGCAGAGTGCCATATGGCCGATTCCTTCTTTAGCCCCAATTAAAGGCAATACTTCCTTATTTGAATCAAAACTAACGCCAAAGCGAGATTTATACCAATTGCTAATTGCAGAACGCAATAAAGGTAAACCGTCGCTTTCAGGATACCGGTGATTGGCAGGGTCGTGAGATGTGCTAATAAGAGCATCTATAACCTTGCTTGGTGTGGGTATATCCGGATCACCGATACCGAAGCTTACTATGTCGGCACCTTGTGCACGTTTTTCAGCTATTTTTCTGCTGATTTCAAGAAAAAGATAAGGTGGTAATTTGTCCAATCGAGCAGCCAGGTTCATACTATTTCCTCATATATTCTTTAAGTTTATTACCTTACTCAAGCGGAAAGTCACCAGAGAAAACTTCAGCAATAGGACCTTCCATTAGTGCGGATCCTCTGCCGTCCCAATTAATAATGAGCTCTCCGCCGGGAACCTCAACAATTACTGCATTGTCAACGAAATTATGCAAACGTGCTGCGACAACAATTGCAGTAGCACCCGTAGCGCATGCTAATGTTTGCCCAGATCCCCTTTCCCAAGTGCGAGTTCGTACACGTTTTCGGTCAATTACATTGACGATATGAAAATTAACTCTGTTGGGAAAAGCTTCATGGTATTCAACCAAGGGCCCAATTATGTCTAAAGAAAAATCATTAACAGGAGTGTCTAAAAAGCATGTCACGTGGGGATTCCCTGTTGATACACCAGTTAGTTTATATATTTGATGCTCAAGAGTAATTCCTGCGTCAAATACCAAGCTTTCTCTGTCAATTCCCATTCCATCAATAAGCGATTCATCAAGAAAAGCATAGTCATTTGGTTGCAAAGCATTTTTATTAATAGGAATTTCATCAGAACGTAATGAAGGAATTCCCATCTCAACCTTTGCTCGAAGAACTCTTCCTTCTTGGTTAATTAGAGTAACGGGTAAAATCCCAGCACCAGTTTCAACATGCAGTAAATTAGAAGAAACGGATATTATGTTTTTTTCTACAACAAATTTCGCAAAACATCTGATCCCGTTCCCACACATTTCAGATTCGGAGCCATCTGCATTCCACATTCGCATCCTTATATCTGCAGAAGTGGAATTTACAGCTACAATTAAACCATCACTACCGATTCCAAAATGCCTGTCGGAGACGCGCGAAGCAATCTCTGACCAGTTGGCAATTATGTTTGTGCCGTCAACAAAAACGTAATCGTTTCCCGCACCGTGCATTTTAGTAAATTTCATGATTGAATTCTAACACTACAAACGTGAGTTTGATTTTGTTGGTTTTTTAATTATAAAGTTATGTAATGAGTCTGTGGGGTTTTGCCAAGCTATCCTCGGATCATCTAATTTAAACCAAGTCATTTGTTTTTTAGCTAGCGCCCGGTGAGACGCTTTTGCGTAAATTAAAGCTTGTTCAAAACCAAGAGTACCTTCAATGTACTTTGCTAAATCCTTATACCCCGCGCTCGTAAAACCCGCATCATCAATTTTGTATCCACTATTCAAAAGTTCTTTCACTTCAGCTACCCAACCATCCTCAACCATCTTGTCAATTCGTAAATCCAGATTATTAAGTAAGGCTTCTTTACCCGGCCATAATCCAAGAATGTAGGGATCAAAAGACGTACTTGCTTTACCTGATAAGCTTGAGAACGTTTTGCCAGTAAACTCAAAAACCTCAAGAGCCCTGATAATACGCCTGATGTTATTAGGGTTGATTGTTAGAGCAGAGGTTGGGTCTACATCTTTTAATAGACCATGAAGGTAAAGGTTACCTCTTTGCTCAGATTCAGTTTCAAGTTTTTTCCTGAAAGATGCGTTCGGTTCTACACGTGGTACGGTCCAACCTTCAGCCAAGGCCCAAACATACTGGCCACTTCCACCTACTACTACAGGTAATACACCGCTTTCTAATACTGAATTAATCTTCACAATGGCTTTATCTAAATAATTGGCTAAGCTAAATATCTCATCAGGATCAATGAGATCAAAAAGGTGGTGTGTGACAATAGATTTCTCTGCGTTAGTAGGCTTCGCAGTACCAATATCCATTTGACGATAAACTTGCCTACTATCTGCGTTGATTATCTCAACTTCCATCTTTTTTGCTAAAGCTATTGATGCAGTCGTTTTCCCAGAACCTGTTGGACCCACGATAAAAAGAACTGTTCGAGGGTTTAATTCGTTGAACATTTTAAAGGAATTGTCTTATTTTCCACTGACCATAGATTTTGTAATGTTAATGAAAGAATCAGCATTTAAGCTTGCACCACCTACTAAAGCACCGTTAATGTCTTTTTCTTTAGAAAAATCAGCAGCATTGTCAGCATTTACACTACCTCCATACAAAAATGGAGTTTCATATATATTATCGCTAACCAGTTCAGAAAATTTCATTCGTAAGGTGCCCATTATTTCTTGAGCAATATTTGGTGAAGCAGACATTCCTGTTCCGATAGCCCATACGGGCTCATACGCTATTACAACTTTTGAGAGATGATTTGGGCTAACGTCAGAAAGGCCCTGCATCATTTGGTCTAAACAGACTGAAACGGCTCTGTCCCCTTCCCTTTGCTCTAAGGTTTCTCCAATGCACAAAATTGGTGAAATTCCAAGTTTTAGTGCTGCCAAAACTTTCTTGTTTATAAAGCTACTAGTTTCACCAAAATGTGCCCTACGCTCGGAGTGCCCAAGGATCACGTAGCTACAATAGTCTTTCAGCATTAGGCCTGAGATTTCTCCCGTGTAAGCACCGCTTGTTTCATGATGCATGTTCTGAGCTCCTACACGGATAGAAGACCCAGAGAGGAGCTCAGAAACAAAAGCTATGGAAGTGAAAGGAGGGCAAATGATACAGTCAGCTTCTGGGAATTTAGTTAATTTATTTTTAAGTTTTAACACTAATTCTCGTGATTGAGTCGTGTCAAAATTCATTTTCCAGTTTCCAGCGATTATAGTTTTCACAATACAACTCTCTAAGGGCCGAACTTAGCAAGCTTGCCTGAGTGGGCCATCGCAAGTGACATAATATGCTTTGCTTCAAAAATACCTAAGGATCCGTACCGAAGCTCACGTTCATTAAATCTTGATATCCCTTCTCCTCGAGTCCATTTTGAATGAATTAGAAACGGAACAGGATGCCAGGAGTGAGAGCTCATTATAGAAGGTGTTGAATGATCACCCGCTAATATTAGAACATCAGGTTCAAGGGAAAGGAGTTCTGGGAGAAAACTATCTAAAGCTTCAATCGCTGTTACTTTTTTCCCGAAATCACCATCTTCACCTGCAGAATCAGTGTGTTTGTAGTGCAAAAAGAAATAATCATGAGCAGACCAATTGTTCTTTAAGGTTTCTACTTGCGCAGAAAAATCTGTACCGGTTTTGATTACCTGCATGCCTACGATTGAAGCCAAACCTCGGTACATAGGGTATGAGGCGATAGCAGCAGGATTCAATCCTAAAGACGTGCCGAAGTTAGGTAAACTTGGTGCATTCGCCCACCCCCTTAGAAGGAGTGAGTTTGCTATCGGTTCATTTTCTATTTCTTTGAATGCACTCGAGACGAACATATTTATAGCTTTTGCTGTATTCAATGCTCCCTTATTGAATCCTTCAACTCTTAGAGGTGGAACACCTGTGATTTGAGGGTCCGTTTCTGAAATGTCTTCGGAAAGTTTTTCACCTCTAAGTCTTACTACAAAACGGTAATCTAAAACGTGTTCTACAGTGACTTCGAGGTTTGGAATCTCGATTTTGTTCAGCCTTTCCGCTATGGGAGCAGCTTTTTCTGTAGAAATTCTGCCGGCGCGACGGTCAACTAAATTCCCTGCAGCGTCTGTTGTAGCAAAGTTCCCTCGAGCTGCGAGATCGCCTGGCTTTAGTTCAAGACCAATTCCTATTGCCTCGAGTGCACCTCGACCTATCATATGTACAAGAGGGTCGTAGCCAAATAGGGCTAAGTGTCCGGGGCCACTTCCAGGTGTTATGCCAAGAGCCACAGGTGTCGAAAGGCCACACGCAGACTCTTGTGCGAGTCGATTAATATTGGGAAGGCTGGCCGTCTCTAATTCAGACTGCCGTGTATCGCCACCTGGGAGTCCACCGAGTCCATCAGCAACAACCATTAAGATCTTAGATTCTGTAGTCTGAACAATGTCCTTTAAGTAAGGAAAATCAATCAAAATTTGAACTCCTCTTATTTTCTAATGCAGCTATTCCCGGCAACTCTTTCCCTTCAAGGTACTCTAGAGAAGCACCACCACCAGTTGAAACATGTGTAATTTTCGAGCTCAGCCCGAAAGCTGAAATAGCTTCAGCGGTAGAACCACCCCCAACTATAGATACGGCATTGGAATTCGCAATTGCATTAGCTAAGTCGTAAGTACCCTTTCTAAACGCATCAATTTCGAATACACCCATAGGACCGTTCCAGAGTATCGTTTTCATTTGTTGGACAACTGAGCCATATTCGGCAGAAGTCAAATGTCCTATATCTAATATCTTTGTGCCTAGCCTTATGGAGTCTACACCAACACATTCTGCTAAAGATTGATCCTGTAAACTTGGAGCAATGATTACATCCTTTGGTAAGTAGACTTGCACGTTATTTAATGATGCTTTTGACAGGATTTTTTGGCAAAAATCAACTAAATCATCTTCGACTACAGAATCGCCAATTTCAATTCCATTTGCCTTTAAGAAAGTAGCTGCCATACCGCCGCCAATTAAAATAGATTCAGCTTTCCCAAGTATCTTCTCTAACACTTTTGTTTTGTCGCTCACTTTGGATCCTCCAAAAATAGCAACCAGAGGGCGTTTGGGGGAATCCAGGACTCCGCCAAGGAATTCTATCTCTCGTTCCATTAAAATGCCTGCCACAGACTCAATGTGATGAGTTATCCCTTCTGTTGAAGCGTGTGCACGGTGCGCGGTACCAAAAGCATCATTGACATATACATCGGCAAGTTCCGCAAGACCCTTTGAAAAATCAAAAGAATTAGATTCCTCACCTTCATAAAACCTCAAATTTTGCAACAACAAGACTTCTTCCTTATCCATCTGCTCTATTCGTAGAAGAACTTCTTCCCCTAGAGCCTCATGCATATATATAACTGGAATCTGTAGTAGCTCTGAAAGCTTTTGTGCAATTGGAGCTAGTTCGAATTCTTGTTGAAACTTTCCATTTGGTCTTCCAAAATGTGTTGCAAGAACTACTTTAGCTCCAGCTTCTCTTAAGTAGTTAATTGTAGGCAGAGCAGCTCGGATACGAGCATCATCGGAAATAGTGTATACGGACTGCTGGTTGGAATCGATCAGCACAGGTACGTTGAAATCCACCCTTACTAGCGCAGTTTTACTATTCCAACTTATGTCTTTTATTGTTTTCTTAGAGTTCATCAGCAGTAAGGCTTTTCACTATCTGTTCCCAGCGGTTTTTAGCTACAAGATCAAAGCTTAGCGAACTAATAAGCTGATTTGTTTCTTCAATTGTGTTATTTAATTTCTCTTCGGCATACTCTTTAGATCCTATATCTTCAAGTATCATGCGTAATTCACTAACGTCCGATGGGTCCATCACCCTCTTAAAATAAATAGAGCCCAAGGCTTTCTTGTGAGCCAAAGTAGCATGTTCAAATGCATAGATGACAGGTAAAAGTTTGGATTTGTTCATTACCTTAAATGAGATAGAGTCACTATTTGAGGGCCAAAGCTCTTTAAGGTCGTTTTGTATTTGTATAGCCAATCCAAGTTTTAAACAAAATTCGTTCAAGCTTGATTGAAAACTTTCATTAGCACCCGATAATACTGCGCCTAACTGAATAGCACTGCTCAGCAAAGACCCCTTTTTAGCTTTAACCATCCGTTCATACTGAACTTCACTGACATCGAGCCGCTCTTGATAAGATAAGTCAAGGAATTGTCCTTCGTAATAACTTAATGAGCATTTATCTGTGTTGGTCACTGCTTTGATAGTCAGCTCTGCGGAGATGCCAAGTTTTTGGAGTTCGAAAATTGTTAGCCTGCATAAAGCATGCAAACTATCACCAACGTTGATGGCTTGTGCGGGCCCCCAAACCCACCATACTGCTTCTCTTAAGTGCGGTGAGTTGCCTGCAGTTTGCATTTCCTCGTGAACGATTACTGAGTTAACAAGCATTTCTATTGCTGCACCAGCATAATCCGAGATCCCTAAATCCCCGAAACTGAGTGCTGTTTCCATGCAAAGAGCTCCGTATAAGCGTGGGGGCGTTGGAGATATGTCTGGGGTACCGTCTCTCGCTAGCCACCCCAGTTGGTACTGCATCATTCGGTATAGGGGTAAATTTGAACCTTCGTGATGTTCAAATATTTGTCTCATTCTCAGTTCAATTTTTTCTTCGTGGTCAATCAGTATGTGAGGTATAGGCATCAGTTTTCACTCTCAGTTTCAAAAAGTGCAATCGTAGATTCTAATACTGACCTTTGTATTGCGCCTTCTCTTAATACAGGAAAATTTTTATCAACAAGGTTGATGATTGTGGAAGATTGATCAGATTTTGCATGACCTCCATCAAGAATCAAATCTATATGCATACCAATTTGTTGGTTTATCTCAGATGCATTTAAAGTGCTTGGTTCACCATGAATATTTGCACTCGTGCCTATGATCCCAGCTTCAAATGCTAATGATAATTGCAAAGCGCATGGGTGATTGGGAATTCTCACAGCAATTGTTGACTCACCAGCTGTGACTTGTTCAGGGATTTTAGGGTTTTTCTTCAAAATCATGGTTAATGGTCCTGGCCAAAATTTTTCAGCAAGCTTATAGGCTTCGTAAGGGATATCTGCGGCTACATTAAGCAGCTGATCCATGGATCCAATTAAGACAGGTACAGCTATGCCTATGTCTCTTTTCTTTATTTCAAATAATCGTACTACTGATTGTGAATTAAGTGTATCTACACCCAAACCGTAAACAGTGTCTGTAGGGTATGCGACCACGCTACCTAGCTCTAGTTGGCTTATTGCTAATAACCTAGTTTCATTATTATCAGGCAAAATTGTCATAATCTGGTTCGTGTCAATAATTTGTCAGTATATTACAAGCTACTGCTGAGAAAATATGAGGTAAGATTCACTCGAGTATAAAATAGCGACTTAGGTTGGTATATTTGGATTGTGATCTTTCCTGGAGGATTTAATGGGAGACTCTTCAACTACAGATGAAAGCCATCGCGTAGCTTCAACCGATGATCTTGAAGTTTCGACTTACTTGGAAATTGCTCAGGAAAACAAAAAAGATGATTTGAAGCTGAAGGCTAGTTCAGTATCTGCAGCTGACATGGTAAACAAGCCTGAAACTATAGTAATTATAGATTTCGGTTCACAGTACAGCCGTTTAATCGCACGACGCTTAAGAGAAAACCACGCATATTGTGAAATTGTGTCCTATGACTCTCCGCGTGAAATTTGTGAGAAGTTCAACCTGAAAGGAATAATCTTATCTGGGGGCCCTTCCAGTGTTTATGAAGAAAACGCACCGGTAGCTCCTGCTTGGGTTTTCGACTCAAATGTTCCAGTTTTAGGTATTTGCTATGGAATGCAGCTTATCGCACATCAACTTGGTGGGGTTGTTGCAGAGGGGCGTGAACGAGAGTACGGGCACGCAGTAATAACCCAGTCAGGTGATAACTCTCCGCTTTTTGCAGATTTAGCAGAAGAACTGCCAGTATGGATGAGCCATGGAGATAGAATCGATGTCTTACCAGCTGGTTTTAAATCGATCGCAGCTACAGAGAATTCACCTATTGCAGCTATGGGGTCCCCTGAAAACATCTTTGGAATTCAGTTTCACCCTGAAGTTGTTCATACTCCTCAAGGCTCAGAGGTCATAAGAAACTTCATTTACAATATTTGTGAGTGTAAAGGAGATTGGACTCCTGGTAATTTTGTAAGTGAGGCAGTCGATAGAATCAAGCAACAAGTAGGCGATGGCAAAGTAATCTGTGCCTTGTCTGGAGGCGTTGATTCTGCTGTGACTGCCATGTTGATACATGAGGCCATCGGTGACCATTTAACCTGCATTTTTGTAAATAATGGACTACTCAGACGTGAAGAAGCTGAGAGGGTTAGAGCTGTATTTGAGAAGCATTTAGGCTTAAAACTTATTTACGTTGATGCAACTGAGAGATTCCTATCTGTTTTAGAAGGCATTGTTGACCCTGAATCTAAGCGCAAAACAATAGGGAATGAGTTTATTAAGGTATTCGACGAACAAGCCAATAGCCTTGGCGTGGTTGACTTTTTGGCTCAAGGCACCCTTTATCCTGACGTAATTGAAAGCCAGACACCTGAGTCAACAGCATCACAAAAAATTAAAACGCACCACAACGTAGGTGGCCTACCCGAGCATATGAGATTAGAGCTCGTTGAACCACTCCGATATTTGTTCAAAGATGAAGTCAGGTTAGTAGGCCAAGAATTGGGAATGCCAGCTGAAGTTTTAAATAGGCAACCGTTTCCAGGGCCAGGGTTAGCTATCAGAGTTATCGGTGAAATAACTTTTGACAAGCTGGAAACGCTTCGTTCTGCTGACTGGATAGTCATGGATGAAATTAAAGGAGATGGCCTGTACGATCGTTTGTGGCAGTCCTTTGCTGTTTTAACAGACACGTTAACAGTCGGCGTCATGGGTGATCAGCGTACCTACCAACATGTTTTGGCAATCCGAGCTGTAACAAGTGACGATGCTATGACTGCAGATTGGGCAAGAATTCCATACGATACTTTAGCTAAAATTTCAAACCGGATTGTGAATGAAGTTCCTAATATTAACCGTGTGGTCTACGACATCACGTCAAAGCCTCCAGGAACCATCGAGTGGGAATAATTTATTGACCTTGCAGGTAAAGTCCTTGCTAAATAAAAAAAACATTGCTGTGTTGGTTTTGGGAGGAGGAGCAAGAGAACATTCTATTGTTTGGAAGCTTGCACAAAGCCCTTTTAACCCAAAAGTATTTGCCATGCCAGGTAACGCAGGCACATCGCAGTATGCCACGAATATATCAGGGGATATTACTGATCCTTTAATTGTACATACTGCTGTGGTATCTAACGGGATTGATTTAGTGGTTATTGGCCCCGAGGCACCCTTGGTAGCTGGAGTTTCGGACCATCTTCGCTCATCGGGAGTGAATGTATTTGGGCCTTCCCGTGACGCTGCACGGATTGAGTCTAGCAAAAGTTTCGCAAAGTGTTTGATGAAAGAAGCCGGAGTACCATCAGCTACGTTTGAAGTCTTTTCAGAAATTGAATCTGCCAGAGCGTATATCCGGCAGAAAGGCACACCTATTGTCGTGAAAGCAGATGGCCTGGCCCAAGGTAAAGGAGTTGTGGTTGCTCACGACAGGGAAACAGCATTCGACGCATTGAATGTGACCATGAGTAATGGTTCAACTGTAGTCATTGAAGAGTGCTTAACTGGAAAAGAATTGAGTGTTTTTGGATTCACCGACGGAACAAGTGTGAGTAATCTAGTAGCGGCTTGTGATTATAAAAGAGTAGCTGATGGGAACCTGGGGCCAAATACTGGAGGAATGGGAGGGTATAGCCCGCCTGAATTTTGGAGTTCTGAGTTAGAACAGGAAATCCGAGAAACATGTATTGACCCTATTCTTACTGCCTTAAGGAAAGTTAACTCTGCTTACCAAGGTGTCTTATACGGCGGAATAATGCTTACCCAACAAGGACCCTATGTCATTGAATATAATGCTCGTTTTGGTGACCCTGAAGCTCAAATCTTATTACCCAGACTTGATTCGGATTTTTTGGAGCTAGCCTATTCAGTAGCCAAAGGTCAGGTCAAAGATTTGAATGTAAGATGGGCGGATCGCCATACTGTAGGTATTGTTTTGGCCTCGAAGGGCTACCCAGGTGACTACGATACGGGCTTTGAAATCAGTGGTTTTAATAATCTCCCAGATCAAACGCTTGCATTTCATGCGGGAACTGTAAGCAATGAATCTTCAATACTTACTACATCCGGTAGAGTAATGACTGTAGTCGGTATTTCACAGACGCACAAAACTGCCCGAGCTGAGGCCTACAAGGGCGCAAACGCTCTCAATTTTGACAATAAATACATGCGAAGTGATATTGCTGATATTTAGAACTAGTCTAATAATTCCTTTGCTAACAATTTCATCATTCGTTCACGTGAATCTCCACCGCCAAAAGCTAGGACATAAGCTCTCTCCAAGCCTTCCTCTTTAAGTTTATGGAAGCGGTCTAACACCTGAGATTCTGTGCCGTTGATAGTAAATGTATCGCAAAGTAGCTTTATAAGATCATCACTTGCGTCTCCAGGTTTTTCCAGCTTAGGCAAGTCAATACCCATTTCAGCAATAGCATCATTGAAGAAGCCAGTTGTAACCCAGAAAAAAACAGCTGGCCAAACTCTGTTTCTAGCTTCATCAGGGTCTGGGTCTATTGAAACTGATGTTACATGCGATACTTTATATCCTTCTATGGTCCTCCCAGCTGATTGAGCTCCGTTTGTAATATGAGAGAAAGCTCTGGAACGTAGAGCCTGAGGTATTCCAGCCAGGACCATTGCTTCATCGCCTAATTCTCCAGCAGCAGTTAACGCTCTTGGTCCACTCCCAGTGACTAAAATGGGAGGTGGAGGAGAAAAGGGATTTTCGATATGCGCATCAGAGTTTGTTCCAAAAACTACTGAGCCTCCTGATAGTAGCGCACGTATTGCAGTAAGTACTTCTTTGAACCTTGCAACTGTTGCAGGTTTTGCACCAATATTTGCTACTGAAGAATCACCAGTACCTATACCAAGCTTGAATCTTCCTAGGCCTAATTCATTTAATGAATTAGCAAGAGAAGCAAGTGTAAATGGGTGTCTAGTCACAGGATTAGTCACGCTGGTGTACAACTCAATTTCGGTTGTAGCTCCTAATGCTTTTGCTATCGTAATGTAAGCGTCATGGCCATGCTCTAAGTGATCTGCGATACCCACACCTTTAAAGCCTACAGATTCAGCGTGCTGGCAAAACTCGACTTGGGTTTGAATTGACCCACTTGTGGGTGCGCCAACATGTAGTTCTATTGTCATTGATATTTCCTTTATATACAGTTGCCAAGATCTTATAACACATCACCATTATGATCAGCCTTTACTGGATACGTATTGCTTATCCCGAGTGCACGTATCCACAATGGTGTATATAAGTGCTTTTGTCACTTTGATTAGGTCCGGGATATAACTTACTCCCATACCTCCAAAGCCTTGCCAAGCGTCAGGAGTTGTCGGGACAGCAGGGAAGCCGATTCTTGCAAGAGGGATCCCTAAATTCCTGATAGCTGACGCGTCTGTTTGCCCACTAGTGTTCAAACGAACTTTGTGAGTATCTCCTTCACTAAACTCCCATCCCCTCATAGATGACTGAATTATCCAGTTCGAAGGATCAGTAAAACCTGCTGGGTAAGCTGCCGTCATTTCCCATTCGATATCCAGATCTGGGTTGTCAGTAATAATGCTTTGCACAGCATCAGCAAAATCTGACCTCACATCTGCCGGAGTTTGCCTTGGGGTACAACGCATGTCTATGTAAATTTCTGTCACTGCGGAAGGGAATGAGGGCTTATTGGGCCACCCTGCCCTAACTGCGGATATAGCGCCTTGAGGTGAACACAGTCCAGAAGTGTTATTTTTCTGGTATTCAGGTAACCACTTTTCTAGTTCCAAAATGAATTTCGCTGCATGGATAACAGAATTTCGAAAGCCTGGAAAAGTTCTTGTCATTCCTGCGTATCCCATTTGACCCTTAACAGTCACCTTGAACCAGCACAGACCTACTTCCTCCCAAGAAACGGCCCAACCAGGTTTAACAATAACTCCAAAATCTGCAGTGACTCCATGGTTAATCATATAGGAAACACCACTCCCGAGACCGTGAGCTTGCCTTATTTCGTTCACGTCAGGTTTAGAAGGCATTCCTCCTCCACATGATGCCCAAATTAAATCTCCTTTTAAAGGGACACCAGCAGCCTTAACTACTCGAACAGCTTCTGCGATGGCCGTTATCATTCCTTTGGGATTTGACGAGCCGAGACCTATTACATCACCATTGTCAGCGATGTAGGCGTCAGGCTTCATATCTGGCCTTAATTCAGGGCCAACCCAAGGTACATCACGTTCTGGAATAGAATCTAAGTGAGTGTCAACTGGTGCGTATAGCAGCAACGATGCTCCACCTCCTTTACCTTTGACCCTACCAATTGCATTTCCAGATTCCTCGTCCATTGGTTGGTAAAATGAATCTAGATTGATTGAGTCCATATGGGTAACAAGCCACTGATTTGCTTTTCGTTCGTAACCAGTGGGACTATGGAGGCTAGTAAGCTTGAGGTTAAATTGCCTCATTGAATCTTCATCAATAAGACTTATCGCCTTATCAATCCATTCTGATTGTTCCTGAGAAATCGATTCCTTTTGAATTTCAACATCTGTTACCGCGTTCTCTTTCATATTCCAGTTCCTCAGTAGATAATAGTTGGGTGACTGGCTGAGTCTAGACCTGTGTTAATTTAAGGTCAACTAAGTCAATTTTAAACTGAAATGCCAGTGGCTCAGTCTTATAAAACAAATGAAGGAGCAAAAATTGCCCCAAGTAGCAGTAATTATTGGTAGCAAAAGTGACGCAGAAACAATGCAAGCCTCTATTGATTTGCTTTCAGAGTTTGGTATTGAGGCCGAACTCAAAATAGCTTCGGCCCATCGTGACCCTGCCGCTGTTGCCGAGTTCGTTAAGAATTCTGAGGAAAATGGAGTAGAGGTTTTTATAGCGGCAGCGGGAGGCGCAGCTGCCCTTCCCGGAGTTGTTGCATCGCATACAACTCTACCTGTTATTGGAGTTCCTCTTACAAGTAGTGAAATGAAAGGGATTGATTCACTATATTCAATAGTGCAAATGCCGCCGGGCATCCCAGTGGCTACAGTGGCTTTAGGAAGCTGGGGGGCTAGAAATTCTGCAGTTCTAGCGGCACAAATTTTAGGGCTAAAGTATGATAATATTTCCAAGGCGAACAAGGCTTATAGGCAGCGCCTTAGAGAAAGATAAGTAGTATTCAATTTCCTTCACTTGTTAATGGTTAAACAGTTTTACTTTATAGGTGTCTATTTTTATGATTCCGCGATATTCACGTCCAGAGATGAACCAAATTTGGACCGAATCTGGCATGTATGACCGATGGCTGGCCGTCGAAATTGCTGTATGCGAAGCATGGACCCAAAAAGGCATTATTCCAGCTGAAGATATGGAGCTTTTGCGCTCAGCTAATTATGACCCTAGCGTCATGGCTTTAGAGTTTGAAAAAACAAAGCACGACATCAATTCATTTATTTGGTCAATTACTCCATCTTTAGGCAAAGAAGGTAGGTGGGTTCACCTAGGTTTAACTTCTAATGATGTCAAAGATACTGCTCTGGCTTTGCAACTACGTGATGCTTCTAAGATATTGATTTCAGATATAGAGCGGTTTATGGAAGTTTTAGCAACTCGAGCTGTTGAGTTCAAAGATACTTTGCAAATGGGAAGGTCACATGGAGTCCATGCAGAGCCGATTACTTTTGGATTGAAGCTTGCTCTTTGGCATGACGAAATGAGGCGCAATAAAGAGAGGATGCAAAGTGCTTTAGACCAGATTTCAGTAGGCAAAATTTCAGGAGCAGTGGGAACACATGCGACAGTTCCGCTAGACGTCGAAGATACTACCTGTGCAATGTTGGGGTTAGAAGTAGCACCTTTATCAAATCAAATAGTGCAGCGAGACCGACATGCTTTTTTTGTCACTACACTTGCAGTCATTGCTGCTTCATTGGAGAAATTCGCTACAGAAATCAGAGCACTTCAAAGAACTGAAGTGCATGAAGTTGAAGAGTTTTTTGGAGTGAATCAAACTGGATCTTCTGCGATGCCGCATAAAAGAAACCCAGAACTATCTGAGCGAGTATGTGGTTTAGCTCGTTTAATAAGAGGATATGCTGTAACTGCTCTGGAAAATGTAGCACTTTGGCATGAAAGGGATATTAGCCATTCATCCGCGGAACGCATTATTCTTCCTGACGCATGTTTAGCGTTAGACTACATTCTTGATTTATTTACAGATGTTATAAAGGACATGCGTGTTTTTCCCAAAAAAATGATTTCCAATATCGAATCTACGAAAGGACTTGTGTTTTCTCAGCGTTTAATGCTGGCATTGGTTGAAAAAGGGATGCCCAGACAGGATGCTTACCGATTACAACAATCACATGCCCATATAGCTTGGGATGAAGGAGCGGACTTCAGGGAACTGATAAAAAACGACCCGATTGTAGCTGAACATTTGAACCACAATGACCTTGAAGATATATTTGATTACTCGTATTACATTAAGCATGTGGATGCGCTCTTTAAACGAATCAACCTAATATGAAGGTGAATAATGGCTTTGCTTGAGACTAACCTCCCTAACATTCTTTATAAAGGGAAAGTTCGTGATACTTACGACTTAGGCGAGAATTTACTATTGATGGTTGCGACTGACAGAATTTCGGCTTTCGATGTTGTTCTACCTAGTGGAATTCCAGAGAAAGGTAAAATTCTTACCAGAATATCTAAATTTTGGTTCGACCTGACTGAAAATGTAGTTCCTAACCATTTAGTTGCGCTTGCGGATGACGATGACGCATTAGGTGAACTAAAAGCGCATCCCATGATTCAAAACCTACCCAAAGAAATCGCATCTCAATCTATGGTAGTCCATAGAGCAGAGCGAATAGATGTTGAATGCGTTGTACGCGCATACCTAACAGGTTCAGCATTAGTTGAATATAACAATAGTGGAACAGTCTTTGGCTTACCTGTCCCTTCAGGGTTACGAGATGGAGACCGCTTACCTGAGCTAATGTTTACTCCTACAACTAAGGCTGAATCAGGGCATGACGAACCAATGACAGAAAAAGAAGTAGCAGATTTAGTTGGTGCACAGTTGGCTACAACGTTAAAACAGCTGTCTTTTGATGTATTTAGCCAGGCTCATGATCATGCAATTTCAAAAGACATCATCATTGCGGATACCAAATTCGAGTTTGGTATGGTTAATGGAAGGGTCACTCTTATTGATGAAGTTCTGACTCCAGATTCTAGTAGGTTTTGGGACGCCAAAGGATATTCACCAGGTAAATCGCAACCCAATTTTGATAAACAATACGTTCGTGATTATCTTATCGAGGCTGGATGGGATAGAGAACCACCTGCTCCTGAATTACCAGAAGAAGTGATAAACAAAACAAAAGAAAGATACCAGGATGCGTTCTTTAGAATTACAGGCAGGGATATTTATTAGGCTTATTGATGAATAAGAACACAGAACAACACTTAGAAGAGAACAGGTCACGAAAAACAGTAACTCGAGAATCGAGGAGAGTTCGCTCTGCCTCAAAAAAAGCTCGTAGAAGATTAATAGTTGGGATTTTAGGTGGTTCTGTGGGTCTTGCTCTAATAGCCGGTTTGTTTATGCCCCAACTCGGCCAAATGGGACTTAATAGAAGCTTCGACGAAGGTAATAACAACCAGTCAGACATTAGCGTAGGTACGCCTGTGCCAATTCAAATTTCTGAGGTTTTTGACGAAGGCGCTGTACTGCCTGACTATAACGTATTACCTCCAACCTCTGGGCCGAAATATGCTACTCCAGCTCCATGGGGCGTAAGTGAAATGCAGTTGGAAGATGGTTCAATTGTGGCCAACCTGGAACGTGGCGGAATTATCATAAATCACAACCTAGACAATGATCAGGATATATCGGAATTGACCGATTTTGTTAGAAATTTACCTGGTTACCCTGGGTGTTTGGTACAAACTCCTCATTCAGCAGTTATGCCCGCTTCAATAACTTTAACAGCATGGGGATGGACCCAAACCTTCGATTCTTTGGACCCAGAAGCAATGGAAGGTTTCATCAATTCACACATTAACCAAGGGCCGTTGTACTTTGGAACTGATTGTGGACTAGGTTCATAAATGCGTTTCAGGGCGAATATCAGAATAGAATTAAAAAATTCAGTTAACGATCCGCAAGGAACTGCAGTGATGAATGCTTTAAAGACATTAGGATTTGGAACAGTTTCTGATGTAAGAGTTGGTAAATTCATCACCATGGATATCACCGCAACCGACTACCAATCTGCCCTGGCTGACGCGAATCAAATGTGTGAAAAGCTGCTAATCAATCCTGTGATTGAGTCTTTTGATATCACCTTAGCTGAAGCTTAGAATCACTTAGAAATGGAGCCTTTTGTGCTGGGGATTTGCCCAGCCCTTCTGGGATCAATGGTGACTGCAGACATCAATGCTCGTGCCAAAGCTTTGAATGTAGCTTCTGCTTTGTGATGTGCATTTATTCCCTCAAGAACGGTTGCATGCAAGTTTATTTTTGCTTCTGTAGCAAATGATAACAAGAAATGGCGAACTAAATCGCCAGGTAAATCATTTATAGCTGAGCCGCTAAGGTCAAGATCAATGGCTCCATAACCGCGTCCGCTAATATCCACAGCTACTCTGGCTAATGCTTCATCAAGTGGAACGAGTGCATTGCCCATGCGAGTGATTCCGAAACCATCACCAACTGCTTCATTAAATGCCTTACCAAAGGCTATAGCGGTATCTTCAACAGTATGATGCCAACCTGTTTGAAGCCAATCTCCCTTTGTTTCTAACACTATGTCAAATAACCCATGCTTGGCTAACTGCGCCAACAAGTGATCCAACATTCCGTTTCCAGTATTAATTTCTGAAAGGCCGGAGCCGTCTAAATTAATAGAAACAGAAACATCTGATTCGTTTGTTTTCCTACTACAAATACCTTTACGTTCATTCATGCTCTTTGATTGCCTCTTGCAAAGCTGCAATTAGTCGATCAGTTTGTGCTGAGTTCCCTATACTTATTCTTATAAAATCAGCTAACCTCGATCCTCCAAAGTATCTCACGAAGACACCTTTTTGGGCCAGCGCTTCATATATCATCTTGCCCTTTTTAAGAGGTAATTCACAAAGAATAAAATTCGCATCAGAGGCCCAAGGTTTAACGCTCTCAATCAAGGCAAGCTTTTCTGACATTCGGTCGCGCTCTGCAATAATCAAATTTGCTCTTTCCTTTAACAATTCTGAATCATCGATTGAAGCAAGTAATGCAACTTCAGCTGCTTGGCTCACATTGTATGGAGGTTTAGTCCTTAAGAGTAATGAGGCCAATTCTGGATCCATCAAACCGTACCCAATTCGTAAACCAGCTAATCCTGCCCATTTGCTCATTGTGCGAAGCACTACCAAGTTTTGAAACTCATGGACAAGGCTTGACGCGGAAATTCCGCCAAATTCAAAGTACGCTTCATCCACTATTACGAGTTTGCCAGTTTTTAGGAGAAGCTTAATCGTATCTATTGAAGCTGAATTGGAGGTGGGATTATTCGGCGATGCGAGAATAATAATTTTAGCTGCCTTTGATTCACTAGCCTTTAATACTTCAGGAACGTTGATTTCAAAATTAGAGTCTCGTTCTATTCGAACTACCCTAGCTCCGCAAAATTCAGCAACAAAGGAGTACATCCCAAACGTAGGAACACTATCAATCACTATGTCATGAGGGTCTAGAATGACTCTAAATAACATATCAATCAGCTCGTCGCTTCCGTTTCCGATTACAATATTGTCTTCGTTTAGACCAACATAATCCGCTACTGCTTTTCTCATGACTATTTGAGCAGGGTCTGGGTATATATGTACTCGTGATATGTTGTTAAGTGCATATGTTGCTTTTGGTGAGGGGCCAAAAGGGTTTTCATTGGCATTCAGTTTGACAATATCTTCTTCTGGGATCCCAGCTTTAGCCGCAAGTACCTCTGGTGGGTCAGCAGCCTCGTAAGGCGCCAAGTTTTTAAGGTGGGACCTTATTAAGGAGTTTATGATGTTTTCAGTCTTACTCATTATCCGCCTTGCTTTTCTGAATCTATAACTAATCGCAATTCAACTGCATTCGCATGAGCAGTTAGTCCTTCCTCTCTAGCAATTGTTGCGGCTGAAGGCGCTAGTTCTGTAAATTCCTGATGACTTAAACGAACAATCGGCATTTTCCTTAGAAAGTGATCAACCCCCAGATACGAAGAAAATCGTGCAGTCCCTGACGTGGGCATAGTATGGCTTGGACCAGCAACGTAATCACCTATTACCTCGGGTGAGTACTCACCTACAAAGACTCCTCCTGCGTTTTTGAGATCTTTGATGCAATTTTCAGGGTTTTTCATTATCAAACAAACATGTTCAGGAGAAAATTGGTTTATCAGATCAGGTGCTTGGGTTATGTCGTTTAGGACTACTGCCATGGCTTTATTTTCAATTGATTCTTTGGCTATTTCGCTACGGTCTAATTTTGGAAGCTGTACGTAAATTTCTTGAATTGTTGTTTCAGCTAAATTCATGTCGTCTGTAATTAAGATAGGTATTGCTAAAGAGTCGTGTTCTGCCTGAGCCAATAAATCTGCTGCTAGGACGGAGGGTGTAGCTGAATTATCAGCTACAATTAGAGTTTCAGTGGGACCATAAATTCCATCTATACCTACATTTCCATATACCATTTTTTTTGCAGCAGAAACATACACACCACCCGCACCGCATATTTTATCTACTGAAGGAATTGACTCAGTACCATAGGCCATCGCAGCTACCGCTTGGGCTCCTCCAACTTGAAATAATCTATCTGCTCCTGCAATTTTTGCAGCAGCCAAAACGGCATCTGTGGGATCAGGAGTACAAACAATTACATTAGGTACCCCTGCTACTTTAGCAGGGATTACGTCCATCAAAACTGCAGATGGGTAATTTGCAGTTCCCCCGGGAACATAAATACCTACAGTTTCAATAGGAACAATTTTCTCTTCATACTCTCCTGAAATAGCTGACCAAGGTTTGGGCATTGATAATTGATGAAAGTCCTTAATTCGTTGAGCTGCAAGTTCAAGGGATTCTCTGAGGTTTGAGGGTAAAATCCCCAATGACTTTAGCCATTCAGACTGATTAATTTCTACTCTTTTAAGTTTTTTGCCATCGTACTTCTCGGTAAAACCCTTTACTGCCACGTCACCTTTTGTTTTAACCTCAGCTAAGATTTCAGTAACTGTTTTGAGAATAGCATCATCGAAACCCCCACTGTTTATCCTGTTCAGGGCTTTAATTCCCATTTCATATCCGATAATAATCTGCATTATTTTTCTACTTCTATTGCAAGAATACCTTTAGATGCCAAGCTTTACAGATAACTGATCATAAATATCAGTTCCTTTAGTTGCTGTTAGACCGCGGGAAGCATCGGTAACTCTACCCAACAATTCACGTGTAGCTTCAAGAGCTGGTTCACGTGACCTTAAAGAGTTAGTGTTTGCAATTAAACACCCCTCTGAATTGATTACTGTTCCGTCTGCAATTGTCTTCAAGTGGTTTTCTCTTATGGATGTGCCGGTAGCAGTAATATCAATGATAAAATCAGAGTAGTTCATAGCCGGTGCAGCTTCCAGAGAGCCTGATATTTGAGGAAGGTTGAAAAAGCTTACACCATGTTGAAACAAAAACCTTTGAGCTAACCTAGTAAACTTGGTTGCAACTCTTAGCTCTCTCCCTGATTCTCGAAATTCAACAGATAAATCTGCAATATCAGCCATTGAGTCTACATCTACCCAGGATGCAGGAACTGCGACGACTAATTCACATTTGCCAAATCCTAAGTTTGACAATGCTAATACAGTATTGCCACCTTCTATTCTTCTTTCCTGGAAATCGTCATATCCGACGAACCCTAAATCCACATTTCCTTCTTCAACTTGAAATGTAATATCCCTAGCTCGTTGCAGAATAACTTCTATTCCAGCTATGTTATCCAAAGAAGCTACGTAACTTCTTGGACTGGGTCGAATTAGCGGTATTCCTGCTCCAGCAAGAAACGCTTTTGTTGGTTCATACATTGCTCCATCACTTGGCACGGCAATTTTTAGGCGAGTGGTATGACTCTCAGACTTATACATTTTGCTCATCTATTAATCCATCCTTACCAATACGCATGACGGTCGCTATACCTTTTGCCTTGGCATATTTGGCAGTTTCTACATTATTCTTTTTGAGCATATCGACTTCTGCGAATATGCCTTGAGCACGTAGCCTTTCTGCTGTAGCTATTGCTTGGCTGAGCTCTGAGTCATCAGCCGTGACAAGTACTCTTTGAGGAGGTTCAATTTCTTCAAGTCCAAAAGTTTCAGGGAGTAAACTCTGTACCCTTTCAAGGTCATATGCAAAACCAAGGGCTGCTACGTCTTTTGATCCCCCCAATGCTTTGACGAGGCCATCATACCTTCCACCTGCACCTAATATTTCATTTTTCCCAGATCTCGAAGATTCAATTGTAAATATTACGCCGGTGTAATATGCAATATCTTGTGCCAAACTAAGATCCATGATTAGTGAGGAATCGTCGAATGCATACGGTTCAAATGCAGTACTCATTTTATCAATTGGTATTAAGAGTTCCGTCGGTATTTTAAAATGGTTGAAAAGGCGCCCTAACTGCTCTCTAGACTTTGTAATGGGTGCTTGCGCATTAATTAATTGTTCAGCGAAGTCTAGAGCGAGTTTAAGCGCATTAGGATCTTCAATTTCTCTTAGCTTTTTCAAGTAACGATTTAATATCTCATCTTTAGATCGTTTTCCTGTTGGGGAACCGGGAATACCTGGAAAAAAATCACTTATTATTTCCAACGCTTCAGAGTCAGGAAGGCCGCCGATCGCTTCTAAGAGGGATTTTGCGTTGTCGTCTTTCACATTTGAAAGTACTTGGGCTTTGGTTTTTACCTGTGAAGAATTGGAACCATTTTTTCTTAACTCTTCAAGGTTCTTTATAACAAAAATGCGCGTACGTTCATTCAAACCCAATGATTTGAATACATTATTGAGAACTTCGGCGTGCCCAAACCTCATCCTTATATTTTTAACACCTAACTTTGTAAGACCTTGAGACGCAAGAGCCATAATTTCAGCATCGGCGTACTCAGAATTAACTCCAAATAACTCCGCTCCCAGTTGGTCAAACTCGACGGTTCTTAAGGGCTCAGAGATTTCAGAGCCTTCATACCTGAATACTGGTCCAGAATACTGTAAGCGCAAAGGTAGTATTGAGCTGAACTTTTTAGCTATAAATGCCCTGACAACTGATGATGTGAATTCTGGCCTTAAACTAACCTTTCTGCCTGCGGGGTCATTAAAAGTATACATTTTCGCTGCGAGCTCTCCTCCGGATTTACGAAGAAATAACTCAGTCGCTTCTAACGTAGGAACATCAATAACTTCATAGCCTCTTCGATTTAAAAAGGTTTGCAAGCGGTCCCTAATAACGACTAATCGTTGCAACGAAAAAGGATTACGATCCCTACTTGAAGACATTTAGAACTCCATGGGTGATTAAAACTAACACCCCATTTTAAATTGTTTTAGCAAATAAAGTTAGGGTGGCAAGAGTCAATAATGATCTAAATTAAAATACTAGCATCAGTTTCTACTATTAAATGTGGATTTCCTAAAGGATCAATTAATTCAA
>CAYMJY010000008.1:0-34129 GCA_964391355.1 uncultured Dehalococcoidia bacterium
CTAAAAGAGGAACTGGATGAATTAAGGCGTGAGATTGAATCTAGTAAAGCTTCAGATGAAAAGTAACATGCTTTTCTCAATTACGGACAGATAAAATTGTGAATTACTTACCATCGCCAGAACCATTCAAAGAGCAACCAAGCAACAGTACCGGCTTAAGCTCCAAATATCGACTGTTGATCGTTTCGTTTGTTTTGTTGATTGCCTTTGGATATTTCGGGCTCACGGCTTTTAACGAAGCTACAGCTTATTACCTCACGGTGGATGAAGTAGAAGAAATGGGTGAGTATGGTTCCGAAGAGCGATTTCAAATTAAAGGAAGCTTAGTGTCAGAAAGCTTTGAACGTATTCCTGATAATAAAGGGAATCCTTCTACTCTTGCTAAATTCTCGCTGCGTGGTGAAGAGGCCCAGCTGGTTGCATCATTCGATGGTGCTCTTCCTGAGCTTTTCTTCAATCCTCATTCCGAAATTGTCTTAGGAGGCTATTTTGGCACGGATAGGACTTTTGTTGCGGACAGGGTATTAGTGAAGTGTCCTTCAAAATATCAATCTATCGATTATGAACTTCCAGCTGAATATACAAAAACTGAATAGTTTACGATAAACCTCTAAAATCAATATTCCCCCTGCGAATGGTATTAGCTTGATATGGTCTGTATCAAGTTATATACTATATTTTATTTACAAGAGTTCAATTTGCAAGAACAACCAAAGCCCTCTGCGCAATTACAACTTGAAGCTTTATTTGCTCGAGTCTCTTTGCATATAGAGGGAGCCGCAATCGCTAGAACCTCAGTTACCAAGGAGTCTTATAGTTTAAACGGTGGGTTATACATCATCAGCGTCGCAGCAAAAATGCTTTCTATGCATCCTCAAACTTTACGTAAGTATGAACGAATCGGTTTGGTTAGACCAACAAGGACCGAAGGAATGTTACGCCTCTACTCAGATGATGATATAGAGCACCTTCGGATGATTAAATACTTAGTGGATTACCTAGGCCTGAATCTTGCGGGCGTGGAAACTGTACTTTATTTGGTAAGGCGTCTTAGCTTGCTAAGGGATAGAGTCAAAGAAAATAAAGATGTCGAAGCCGACTTCGCATTTGCTGAGTTCGACAAAGAGATATCCAATATTTTTAAAACGCTAAGAGGCAGTACTGAAATTAATTAACACGGATCAGTTGGAATTCAATGGAAGAACAAGAACGACAAGAAGAAAACAATCAAGAAGTAGTAGAGCTAGGACCCATCGAAGCTTTAGAAAATGAAAGAGATGAGTACAAAGCCTTAGCGCAAAGAGCCCAGGCCGATCTTATTAATTTCCGGCGCAGGGTTGATGATGAACGAAAATCGTTACATCAAAACGCCTCTAATAGTTTGATAGTGAAACTTTTACCCATTGCAGATGATTTGCATAGAGCACTTTCGTTGATACCTGCAGACACAGGGTCATGGGTTGAAGGGGTGAAAATGGTTGTGCAGAACTTGGACGCCTCAATTGAGTCCACAGGCGTCAGTAAAATCACACCGGAATCAGGTGATTCGTTTGATCCTGCCATACATGAAGCCATTCACTACCTGCCCAACAATGATTACCCTGCTGGGTCTGTTATTGAATGTTTCAGGATTGGATATCGCTCAGCCGACAGAATATTAAGAGCTGCCCAAGTGGTGGTAGCTCAGGAAATAGATACAACTTCAGAAACGAACGATGATGAATAAAAATACATATACCCGGATAAACCGTAATATAAGGAGTGAGCTATGGCGAAGGTGATCGGCATTGACCTCGGCACAACAAATTCTTGCATGGCTGTGATTGAAGCCAATGAACCCACAGTGCTTGAAAATAATGAAGGCGGTAGAACAACGCCCTCAATGGTTGCAATAAACGATAAAACGGGCGAGCGTTACGTAGGTCAAATGGCAAAACGTCAGGCAGTAACAAACCCTGGTAATACCGTCTACTCGTCTAAAAGATTTATAGGACGTAAGTTCACTGAAGTTAAAGGGGAGATTGAAGAAGTAGGCTTCAAGGTGACCAAGGGGAAAAATGGGGACGCTGCAATTCAGATGGGTGATCGCGATTACACCCCCCCCGAAGTATCCGCAATGGTTTTGCAAAAACTTAAAGCTGACGCTGAGGCTAAGCTTGGTGAGACCGTAAACCAAGCTGTGATAACTGTTCCTGCATATTTCAATGATAGTCAACGACAAGCTACCAAAGATGCTGGAGCCATCGCCGGTCTTGAAGTACTAAGGATAATCAATGAGCCTACAGCTGCCTCATTAGCTTATGGTTTGGATCGGAAAGGTGATGAAACTATCGCGGTCTTTGACCTTGGAGGAGGCACGTTTGATATATCGATCCTAAATTTGGGCGAAGGTGTTTTTGAAGTAAAGTCTACGCATGGTGACACGCATTTAGGCGGAGATGATTGGGACCAGGCCATAATCAATTGGCTAGCAGAAGAGTTCAAAAGAGATCAGGGAATAGATTTACGCACTGATCGGATGGCCCTACAACGATTACGTGAGGGTGCAGAAAAAGCAAAAATAGAACTTTCAAGTGCTGTTCAAACCGAGGTCAATTTACCCTTTATTACGGCAGATGCATCTGGACCCAAACATCTTGCTATGAATTTGAGCAGATCAAAGCTTGATCAGCTAACCGCTGATCTTCTGAACAGAACTTCTGAACCTGTAAACAGAGCACTAAAGGACGCAGGAATCAGTGCAAGTGAAGTAAGTGAGGTAGTACTTGTAGGCGGAATGACGCGGATGCCCGCTGTGATCGAAAAAGTAAAAGCTATTTTTGGCAAAGAACCTCATAAAGGGGTGAACCCAGATGAAGTGGTTGCAATAGGAGCAGCAATACAAGCAGGAGTGTTACAAGGGGATATACAAGATATCGTTTTGGTCGATGTTACCCCTCTAACCTTGGGTATCGAGACTCTGGGTGGTGTACTAACTCCTTTGATAAAACGGAATACCTCTATCCCAACAAGGGCAACTGAAAGTTTTACTACTGCCGCAGATAATCAAACTAGTGTCGAAGTTCACGTTTTACAGGGTGAGCGTTCGATGGCTGCGGAAAATAAAACTCAAGGTAGATTTTCTCTGGATGGCATAGCTCCTGCCCCAAGAGGCATGCCTCAAATTGAAGTTGGATTCGATATAGATGCAAATGGTATTGTAACTGTGTCAGCAACTGATAAAGCAACTGGGAAAGAGCAACGCATTACGATCGCCGCAAACTCAGGATTGTCTTCTGATGAAGTAGAAAATTTGGTCAAAGAAGCTGAGGCACATGCTGAAGAGGACCGTTTAAAGCGAGATCTAGTTGAGGCCCGTAATTTAGCGGATAGTGCGATTTACCAGGCAGAGAAAACTATCTCAGAGCATGATGAGAAACTTCCTGAAGAAATCAAGCAAGAGATACGCTCGAAAATATCAGACCTTAAAGACTCTTTATCTGGTGAAGATGCAGCTAGAATTCGAGCGAATCTTGATGCATTAACCACTGCGCTTACGCAAATCGGTGAGCACGTATATTCAGGTGCGCAAGAGCCTGCAGAAGAAGAAACTGTAATCGATTCAGAAACTCCTGATGAGTCAGAGGATCAAACTGAAGACGATGAAACTATCGAAGGGGAATTTCGAGAAGCATAGTAGTAAAAGGGACTACTTGAAAAACACCTCTACAAGCCTTTTTCAAGTAGTCCTTTTTGCCATTCAAGATCAACGTCCCCTGTATAAAATCGGTCAGGGCTCTCTAATGCCCATAGTTGTTTCCTGACTACCAAGTTTTTAGGATCTAAGTTGACTGCCTTTCTCCAAAGTTCTATGGCTAAAGGTAGATTTTCTTTTTCTAGCGCAACTATTCCTGCTTGGAATAACGTCAGACATTCGTCATGCAGCGGATTAGATTCGACATTCTCAATAACTGGACTGTCGTCGCTAATAATCCACTTCTCTACATCTTTGCGCCGAGCAGTTTCCCTAATTTCAAAACCTCCGAATTTGGAATATGCAATTATGCCCCCTGGTTCCACCAACAAACCATTTGGCAATCCCCTAAATCCAAAAATTTTACCGAGTAAATTATTTGAGTCGACCAGCACTGGGAAAGTCACAGCAGCTTTATCAGTGTAAATCTTAGGTTTTTCAGGGCCTTGTGCATCAAAAGCTACACCAACGATCTGAACCTTATCGACAAAGCTTTCGTGTATCTGCTGCCAGACCGGCAGCTGCTCACGGCACATTCACCACGACGACCACATGAAAATAATCGTTTTTTTATGTGAAAAGCTATTCAGGTCGATCATATTGCCATCAAGGTCAGGCAATTGAATAGAGGGGAGTGATATTTGTTCTGTATCAATCATTATGAATCCGTTCAGAACATATTCAGATGTTCGTAATATTTATTAATCTACTGCACTGAACTCATATCTTTCAACCTTTAGAAGTTCAGCTTCAGGCCTTAAATACTCAGCGAGGAGTATAGCTTTGTCAATAATGCTTTTAGAGTGGGACACCTTGTTACTAGTACAAACCAAGCCCAGTTCTAAAATGTTTTTATCATCGACAAAAGCAGTTTCCGATATTGATATATTAAACTTGTTCGTTAAACGCGATTTGATGGCCTGACTAGTTTGTCGTTTGTCTTTTAGTGAGCGACTTCCCTTTAATCTGAATATGACTCTAGCAGCACAAATTTGCATATCCCACCATAGATTCAGTAAATATTAACGACAAAGTTAAAAATACACAGGGGTAGTTGACTCGATTTGTGATTTTGTGATAAAAAGCGCAAATTCACCCTCAGGTTTTTAATGCATACTGAATTTCTTCCCAAACCATACCAAAATAATGTACCTGAAGTAGTAATAAGGCGGCTTCCTCAGTATTTACGCAGCCTGACTCATCTTTTGGAATCTGGAGCGGAAGTAATAAGCTCCCACCATTTGGGTCAAATTTTAGAAGTAACTCCTGCCCAAATCAGGAAGGACCTTTCTTACTTCGGCCGTTTTGGAAAACAAGGTCGTGGTTATAATATTCGCCATCTTCTAGATAGACTTAGGAATATTTTAGGACTAGAACAAACTTGGGATGTAGCCGTGGTTGGTGTGGGGAGACTGGGTAGAGCAATAATTAACTACCAAGGGTTTCAGCCAGAGGGGTTTCGAGTAGTTTGTGCCTTCGATTCTGAGCAGAAGATTGTAGGGGAGGTTGCTGGTGGTCTCATAATTCAAGACATAACTAAAATTAAGGAAGTTCTAAGTGATTTATCAGTTAAAATTGCAATAGTTTCAGTTCCAGCCAGTGGTGCACAGGATGTTATAGATCGGTTAGTTGAAGCCGGAATACGTTCAATACTTAGCTATGCACCAATCCCAGCCCACGTACCTTTGGGAGTGCATATCAGAAGCGTAGACCCTGTGCTGCAGTTACAATCAATGACTTACTACTTAAACGACTAACAAAGAGTAATTCAGTCTATCCTTGGGGGACTCCCGGGCCTCTCTGCCTGCGCTTACGCACCAAATCTAATCGCGCTGATGCCCTTCGTAAAGAACTCAAAGCGCGCTCCAGATCTAAATCAACAGATTTATCAACCAAACGGTCCTTGGCTCTTTGAATTGCCATCTGGGCACGTTCTTCATCTATTTCTTCGAGACGTTCTGCTGAATCTACTAAAACTACAACTTTGTCGGGTTTCACTTCTAAGAACCCGCCAGAGACAACTAAATGCTGTTGGCTTTCTGAAGTGCTATATCTTAGTTCGCCAGGATTTAAAACGGTCAAAATAGGCACATGCCTCGGAAGAACACCAATTTCTCCTTCAGAGGCAGGAGCAGTCAACGAATTTACCTCTCCGGTAAAAACTACCTGCTCAGCGGTAATTATCTCCAAATTGAACAATGCCACCTAAGCTCCTGCGCCTTCTCTGGTGTTACTTCTTTCAACTACCTCATCTATTGTCCCTGCCATGTAAAAATCTTGTTCAGAAACTTCATCATGGACACCTTCTAATATTTCCTTGAATCCCCTCACCGTTTCACTTACTGGAACGTACCTGCCTTCACGACCTGTAAACTGCTCGGCTACATAGAAGGGCTGAGACAAGAACCGTTGAATTTTACGAGCACGAGCAACCGTAATTTTGTCTTCATCTGATAGTTCTTCAATACCCAGTATTGCGATGATATCTTGCAAATCTCTATAGCGCTGCAGGACGCTTTGAACGCTCCTTGCTGTCTGGTAGTGTTCTTCACCGACTATATTTGGGTCCAGAGCCCTGGAAGATGAAGTAAGTGGATCAACGGCCGGGTATAGTCCCTGTTCAGCAATGGATCTTTCCAATGCTACAACAGCATCCAGGTGTCCAAATGTTGTTGCAACTCCTGGGTCTGTGTAGTCATCAGCAGGTACGTATATGGCTTGAAATGATGTAATTGAACCTTTATTGGTCGAGGTAATTCTTTCCTCAAGATCTCCCATTTCAGTGGATAATGTTGGTTGATAACCCACTGCTGATGGCATTCTCCCCAATAATGCCGATACTTCCATTCCTGCTAAAATATACCGATAGATGTTGTCTATAAACAGTAAGACATCCTGACCCATCGTGTCTCTAAAATATTCAGCCATAGTTAGACCGGTCATGGCGATTCTTAAGCGCACTCCCGGGGGTTCGTTCATTTGACCAAATACCAAGGCTGTGGAATTTAAGACTCCTGATTCCTTCATTTCGTTCCACAAATCATTGCCTTCACGTGAACGCTCACCTACGCCCGCAAATACAGAGTACCCTTTGTGCACATTAGCGATGTTTCGAATAAGCTCCATTATGACAACAGTTTTCCCTACCCCTGCCCCACCATATGCACCGACTTTTCCACCTTTGGTGAATGGAGATATGAGGTCAATCGCTTTAACACCGGTCTCTAAAACTTCAGTTGTGATTGATTGTTCATCGAATGTTGGAGCTGCTCTATGAATTGGCCAATACTCTTTTGCTCCAATATCGCCCAAACCATCCAACGCCTCACCTACAACATTGAATATTCTTCCAAGGCTAGGCTCACCGACTGGGACTACAATTGGTTGGCCGGTATCTACAACAGTTGATCCTCTAGTCAAACCTTCTGTAGGTCCTAAAGCTAAGCACCTCACCCAGTTATTGCCGATTTGTTGTTCGACTTCAAGTACTAGTCTATTACCAGCAACTTGTAGTTCAATGGCGTTATGAATTTGAGGTAGTTCCTGTGCAGGAAACTCCGCATCAACTACTGTTCCAATCACCTGAACAATTTTACCTTCGGTACCTTTGCCCATCCCCAATCCTCCTTTTTAACTAACCTTCGAGCGCAGCAACACCACCAACAAGATCTAAAAGTTCGTTAGTGATACCTTCTTGCCTAACTTTGTTCATCTCTAGGGTCAGTGTATCTATCATTTCATCTGCAGCAACCGTGGCATTTCTCATCGCTACCATTCGGGCTGATTGTTCACTAGCTTGAGCTTCCAAAATCGATTGATACAACTGTGATTCAAGAAAACGAGGTAACAAAGCATTAAGGACTTCCCCTGAGTTTGGCTCAAAGCTGATATCTCTAACTTCATCTGTAACAACGAGTGAGTCAATATCTATAGGAAGCAATTGTTCAACTACAGCATCTTGCTGCAGAGTGTTAATAAATTTAGTAAAAATAACGTCTACTCTATCTACTTCCATATTTGTATAGAGTTGTTCAACTTGGTGAATTATCGGTGTGCATTCTGCCAGGGTAGGTTTGTCTGAGATGCCTGAATAATCAGATAAAATTTCGACTCTCGATTTTTCTACTAGATCACGTCCCTTTTTACCTACCGTGATAAATTGGGTGGGTATGTCTTCTTCTTTCAAGAATTGGGCTGCTACTCTGTTAGCATTCGAAGGCAGGCCGCCAGCCAAACCTCTATCGGGCGTAATATGAACAATCAGCCTCTTACTGATTGTTCTCTTTTCCAACAGAGGGTGGACATCCTCTCCCTGGGTGATAGAAGCTGCCACTCCGGCAATCATATCTCTTATCTTATTGGCATAAGGCCGTGCCATAGCAACTCGATCTTGCGCCCTACGCATTTTCGAAGCAGCGATCATCTGCATGGCGCGAGTTACTTTAGCAGTGTTTTGAACACTCCTGATACGGCGTCTAAGTTGTCTAACATTAGCCATAATGATTAAGAAAAGGACTTTTTGAAAGTATTAATACTTTCTTTTAGAGCCTCATCGTTCTCCTCAGTAATATCTTTAGCATCAACAATTGAATCGTAAATCTCTGGTTTAGTAGTCCGCAAATAACTAAGCAGCTGATCTTCAAATTCTGCGACCCTGTCTACTTCAATATCATCCATAAATCCGTTAACGGCAGCGTACATTGAGCATACTTGCTCTGCTAAAGGCCTGGGCTGATACTGAGGCTGCTTCAAAAGCTCAGTTAACCGTTGACCCCTATCAAGTTGTTGCCTTGTGGCTGCATCTAGATCAGCAGCTCCAAACTGAGCAAAAGTAGCCAATGCACGGTACTGAGCAAGTTCTAGCCGTAAACGCCCAGCTACTTTCCTCATCGCACGAGTTTGCGCAGCTCCACCGACTCTGGAAACAGAAATACCAGCATTAACAGCGGGTCTAATCCCTGCATTGAAAAGGTCGGCTTCAAGGAAAATCTGTCCATCAGTAATAGAAATAACATTAGTGGGAATATACGCAGATACATCACCAGCCTGAGTTTCAATAATAGGCAACGCTGTGATCGAACCACCACCATTTTCTTCGTCTAAACGTGCAGCACGTTCGAGTAATCGACTATGCAAATAAAATACGTCCCCAGGGTATGCCTCACGTCCAGGTGGCCTTCTTAACAAAAGCGACATCTGGCGATAAGCCCATGCATGCTTAGAAAGGTCATCATATACAATCAGGGCGTCCTTGCCTTCAGCCATGAATTGCTCAGCAATTGCACAACCAGCATAGGGTGCCAGGTATTGCATTGGGGCAGGGTCGGATGCGTTAGCAGCAACGATAATCGTATGTGCCATCGCCCCACTTTCTTCCAGAGTTCCAAGCACACCCGCTACCTTACTTTGCTTTTGTCCAATTGCCACATAAATACAAATTAGATCACCACCGCGCTGGTTGATTATGGTATCAATAGCGACTGCAGTTTTACCTGTTTGACGGTCACCAATAATAAGTTCCCGTTGCCCGCGACCAATTGGAATCATGCCATCAATCGACTTAATTCCAGTCTGGACTGGAGTATCAACTGAACGCCGGCTTGTTACATTTGGAGCTACGATTTCAAGAGGGCGTGAGAGGGCGGACTTAATTGCACCTTTTCCGTCAATCGGGTTTCCCAGGGCATCAACCACTCGCCCTAACATTCCTTCTCCTACGGGAACCTGAGCAACTCGTCCTGTCGCCTTAACTTGATCTCCCTCTTTAATTCCTACATCCGAGCCCATTATTGCAGCTCCGACAATGTCTTCCTCAAGGTTCAATGCAAGTCCAGCAATTCCGGAGCCAAACTCTATTAGTTCGCCATATCCGACTTTGCTTAATCCATGGATTCGGGCAATCCCATCGCCTACCCCAACCACAGTTCCTACTTCCATTAAAGTTGTCTCGCCGCCGAATTCTTCAATTTGGCGTTTGAGAACTGATGCGATATCTTGACCGCGAGTCGTCATACTCGCTCCTCCATTATTAACTGACTTCGCTTATTAGCGCGTCTCGTTTGAGTTCTTGCCTGAGTGATTCAAGCCTTGTTTTTACACTTCCATCTATTATTTGATCACCAATTTGAATCAGCATACCTCCGAGAATTTCAGACTTAATTTTAATACTTAGCATAACTTCGGTGCCCAGCATTGATTTAAGGAGGCTAAGGAGTTTTGTTTCCTGAGCTTTTGTCAGATCAACTGCACTCGTTACTTCTGCCCGGGTTCTGCCTAGTCTCTGGTCTACTAATTTAGAGTATTCTGAAACCACTTCACTTAAAGCGGTGATTGATCCACGTGATACAATCAGGCCAATCGCTTTTTTGAGAAGTTCATCAAAATCACTCAGTAATTCTGCTGTAATTGATAGCTTACTACCTATTGGTACTTGCGGCACATTCAGGTATTGGGTTACAACTTCATCAGAAAAAATTTCTTGAATTCGCTGAAGTTCACCAAGCCAAACCTCTTCCTTGTTTTGCTCTCTAGAAAGCTCAAATAGTGCCTGGGCGTACCTGCGCGCAGAAATTCCTGCCATTACTATTTGCCTCCAGCAGCATTATCAAGTGCCTCACCATCAAGGACTTCTTCAATGAGACTTTGATGCGTTTTCGTATCTAGTGAACGGTGAATAACGCGCTCAGCGGCAATTATTGTCAAATCAGCGAATTGTTGCCGTACATCGTCGATAGCGGCGTCTCGTTCTCGTTGGATATCTTGACGTGCTGACTCTTTGAACCTTGCTGCTTCTTCTTGTGCCAAAGAAGCCTGTTCTTGGCGATAGCGCTCGGCCATTTCTCGTGCCTCTGCTAACAAACGCTTACTTTCTTCACGGCCTTCATCAAAGGTGCGCTGCATCTCAGCCTGGCGCTCTTCAGACTCACCACGAACCCTCTCAGCTTCATCAAGGCTATCTTTTATTCGCCCCGCTCTTTGGTCTAGTACACCAAGGATTTTTTTGTAAGCAAAGAAATACAAGATAGCCAGCAAAACCCCGAAATTGATTAAATAAACAATGAGACTGTTTACATCAACTCCAAGTGCACCTATGCCACTGGAACCCTCTGCGAGAAGAGGTACTGCTAGCACTTCCATCCTCCTTAAGCCACGAAGATTAGAAGAATCGCGGTTACTAATCCATAAATTCCGATAGCCTCAGTAAAAGCTAAAGCTAAAACCATATTAGGCACAATAGCATCCTTAGCATCTGGGTTACGGCCCAAAGCATTCATAGCTCCATTGCCAAGAATACCCAAACCAATACCAGCACCGGCCAATCCTAGCCCTGCTAAGCCAACGCCTAACATTTTCGCCGCTTCAGCACCTATAAATGTTTCCATTTCTTACTCCTATTTATACTTTTTTTGAAGGTAGCTTATGCCACCTAAGCATTAATGTTCTTCTTCATGTTCTGCATGTGGTGCGACCGCCATCACGGCAAAGACTAATGTCAATCCGGTGAAAATTAGGGCCTGCACACCACCAACAAGGATTTCTAAAAAGTAAAAAGTGACTGGTACAAGGAATACCACCAAAAAGGTCACCATAAACAATACAATTTCCCCAGCGACCATATTCCCAAAAAGACGAAACGTAAAACTGAGAAGGCGAATCATATGCGATATTGCTTCAAGAAGGCCTATAGCAGCATTGATAGCACCATAGAAAATCATTCCTGGTTTCAATTTGATGATTCCTTTTAATAAACCACCTAGTCTTATAAATTCTCGGAAGTACCCTATCCCATGGGCTTTAAATCCCCAGATCTCGACAAAAACAAACGAAATAATGGCTAGTGCTATAGGTAGGTTGACATCAGTCCCTGCCGAACGGAACAAATGAGTGGTGACTTCGCCTTTACTAGGGTCTGCTATAAACCCGACATTGGGATATATGGGTAAGAGCGCCATCCAAGCATTGAAAGCCACGAAGACAAATATAGTCATCAATATAGGGAAGAATTTACGTCCATTTTTCTCGCCAGCTACCGAAGTGACAAAGCCCAAGATAGCTTCGATTAAAACTTCTATACTGCCCTGAAGGCGGGAAGGAATAAGTGCGACTTTTCTAGTTCCACCAACGAAAAAGAAAAGTATTACTAGTGTGGTCAACCAAGCGGAGATCAAAGTATTTGTAACTGCAAACCCGCCTTCACAAACTGTCCCTACAAACTCACCACCTAAACAAGCAACAGCTTGGGGTGCCAAGTGCAATACCGGTTTTCTGACTAAAAAGGGGTCCCCAGATTCGCGTTCGAGACCAAAAACGGAAGAACCTATCGCTCCATAAATCAAACCAGTGAGCAACAAAGCACCAGCTAAAATTGCTATCGGAGCGATTATTGCTCGACTCAAACCTTCGGCCCTCTCTCGTTTTGTTCGGTAGATCCTACTAAGAATGTAACAACAAGGCGGTATGTTCCATAAAAAGCAACTAATACACCAACTAGCAGCCCCAAAATGATAAAAATGGGGGAACTACCTAAGCGAGCATCAAGCCACACACCTATCAAAGTGCCCAGCACTATAGCAAGAGCAATAAACCATCCGACACTTATAAAATGAAGGCTTGTGACCCACCATGGTCGCTTTTTTGACCTTGGTTCCACTGTTGTGAACCCTATCACAATGGGACAGGGCCGTCAAAAGCTACGACGCCTGGTTTTGCTGTAATTTTGAAGGTCGAAAGATACAGAAAATCATGAAAACAGGGTCGTCCAAATATTGCTAATTTAGCTTGGATTCTTGTCACCCAAATCCTCAAGCCCTGGTAAATCCTTAATGAAATCCGAAAAAGCAGACATCGATTTCATTTCATCTTCACTTACCGGCCTAGCCTTGCCACGTTCTCTGTTTCCTATAACTGAAGGATTTTCGTCACTAGTCGGTTTCCCAGTATCAGGGTCAATAACGATTCCTGCTTTTTCTAGTACACCATCTTCTACAAAAATTGGCACACTAGATCGCACAGCGATCGCAATGGCATCGCTAGGCCTGCAATCTACCTCAGTGGTTTGTCCATCTCTAACGATGGCGATTTTGGCGTAGAAAGTGTCCTCTTGCAGGTCTGAGACTACGACGTGATCTACACGGGCACCCAGGTTACCGATAACAGCACCCAGTAGGTCATGAGTCAAAGGACGCGGGACTGTAACATCCTGTAGCTTCACTGCAATAGCATCAGCTTCGGGTGATCCAATCCATATAGGGAGATACCTATCGGTATTTTTTTCCTTAAGAATTACGACTCTCTGATAGTTCATCAGACTGACCCGAATACTATCTATTTCCATAGCTAGCATAAGAACCGCCTTTCTCGACACTCATTACCTATGGCCATTCTAGGATTTCACAAATTGGAGTGTCAACTGAAACCAACAAAATTTTTGAGTATTCTAAGGAACATTTTCGTATGATTAGAGTTGTTCTTCGTTGACCGGCCGTAATCAAACTTGATAAACTGTGTAAACATTTTACGGAGCCCATGACTCTTTGCAGGCAACAGCTCGACCAATAACATTCATTGATTTGATTATCCCGGGTAGTGGTTTGCTTCGGGACGTTTTGCTAGTTTTGGCCTTTGCGTTAATTGTGGCTCTATTTGCTCAGATTGCTGTACGCTTGCCTTTTACTCCTGTTCCGATAACAGGGCAAACACTAGCGGTTTTATTAACCGGTGGTGCACTTGGAGCTAGGCGGGGTGCAGCAAGCTTAGGTCTGTATGCAATTGCAGGTTCTTTGGGTATTGCGGTTTTTGCTCCTTCAAGCACTAGTTTAGAAGGTAGTCTCGTTCATTTTATTTTACCCTGGGAGGGAACAGGGGCTGCGTTGTGGGATATTGTCAGTGGTGGTTATATAGTAGGCTTTATAGCTGCAGCATATGCAGTCGGTAGCCTTGCTGAAAAGGGTTGGGATAGAGGATCCAGGGTATTACTTGCTATGCTTCTGGCAAACTTACTAATCTACATCCCTGGCTTACTATGGCTTGCATACAAAATTGAATCTTTTGACAATGCTCTAGTCTATGGTTTGTATCCGTTCATAGCTGGTGATTTAATCAAACTGTACCTTGCATCAATCGCACTGCCCGGTGCCTGGGCTCTTGCCAATAAATTTAAGAGGTCTTAATTGGATATAACTTGGGTTGGTCACGCAGCTTTCAGGCTTCGCAATAGTCAGACACAGCTTTTCATGGATCCGTTTGATTCTTCCGTAGGTCTCAAAATACCACCAGCGTTAGCATCTGCTGACTTAGTTACTTCAAGTAGCTCCAATAGCGCACATGGCCATATAGAGGCGCTTAATGGTAACCCTTCCATCATTTCAATTTCTGAACCAGGCGAATATGAAATCGCAGGACTTAACATTAAGGGCATCAGGACAAAGCGAGGAAATGAGGAAACAGATGAGGTGGATTGGAACACTATCTTCACATTCGAAATGGACGGAATATCCATCTGCCATTTAGGAAACCCAGGTGAGCGGCTTACAGGAAAGCAAATAGAAGAGCTATCATCACCCCAAATTTTACTCCTGCCAGTAGGGAGCAAAGACGGAATCTCGTCGCTCGATGCAGTTGATCTTGTGAATAACATTAGTCCGAAGGTAGTCATCCCTATGATGTACGCCCATGAAGGAAACAAGATTGACCTAGGAGCGGTTAGTACTTTCTTACAAGAAGTAGGGCTTACAAAGCCAGAGCCTGTGAACAGACTCACATTTACAAAAACGTCTTTACCTGAAGAGCCAACACTAGCACTACTGATTCCTGCAGCAACAACTTAGGCCTTTATGGCTTTTCTTTCTTGCTTCTAAACCAATATATCGAAAAGACTAAAGCAATACCCAAGATTGCAACTACCACCCACGTAAAAGTACCAGTGGCAGAATTCGCATCTAAACCAGAATCACCATCAATATTCTGAGCAGAATCACTACTTCCGCTATCAGCTGTTGATTCTGACGTAACAGCTGGGGTTTCATTAGCGGGCAAAGAAGGGTTACCTGAAGAAGAAAAAGTTAGGTTTTGTTCAGTGAATGCAGGTTCAGGCAGGGATTCGAAGAGGAATGTCTGGTCTGCAATTAAACCCTCTGGTAAATGAAATGTGACAGTTTTACCTACGTAAGAGTCATTAGGAGGACCAATGACTATAGGTATCCCTGGGGCAGTGCCAAAAGATCCATCTGTGACGTCCACAGGTCTAGTCTCCCAATCGCCAACTTTTGCTGTTAAACCTGATGCGTTTGGCAAGAAGGCGCCATTCACTTCAACCGTACCAATAACAAGGTAGGGGAAAGGAGGGAATCCTTCGTCATGTGAAGAAGCGTGGGCATAATGAGAGCTAGTATTGATCAAGGTGAACAATAAGATGAGAAGCAAAGGAAAAAGAAAGAAAACGCTTTTCATAGAAGCCCGGCAATAATAAGACGAAAACATGTGTGTTTATTTCCCCAAAGAACGTGCTATTTAGATAATTATAAAGGAAGGCCCCTCTCCTGTGTGGAGAGGGGCCTTCTCATAACTTTCTAGCTCAAGAAGTTGGTTGCACTATGGTGCAAGAACATCCTTCTTCTCTGACCAGACCCAAGCACCTTTACCGTTGTTCAATACACCGGAACCACCTTTAGTGATCTTCGTCCATGCATTCGACTGAGTGTCGAAGGTGTAAGCAACTGTCCAAGTAATGCTTGCGAAGTAAGTGTCTGCCGCTACAGTAGCAGTAGTTGCTTTCACTGCAAGGTCAACAACACCTACTAGGTTCCACCCAGCAACAACTGGGAAGGTCGGGAGGACCTGAGATGGGTCACGTTCTGGGATCATTGTTTTCAGAGCAGTGAATGCACCAGTCTGAACCCAGTAACCATGGCCAGAGCGAACTTCTGTCAACGTGTTGGCAGAGTTTGCACTCCAGTCAGTACCAGAGGTCCTAGTAGCTACCAACCATGGACCAGCAGCATTGTCAGGCTGGTAAGACAGCACTGTCGTAGCAGGATGGGTGGATGGCAACACACTATCAATAGCTGGGTCGGTTGGGTCACCAGGTAGTGAGATCAGGTTGAAACCTGGGCTCAAGGCTACCGAGTATGCGGCCCTAGCTTTAACAGTTAAGGCGTATGAGGAATCAGTGGCAAGCTTGTTACCAACATCATCCGTACCATTTACCTTGACGGTGTAAGTACCTACAGCAAGGGTTGGCAAAGCAACCACGAAGCTGTCAGTAGAAACAACGCCCTGTGTACCGAGAAGGTCAGTGATTGTACCGTCAGCATCTACCAACTGAAGCTTGGTAAGCGTAACAGCGTTGTGAGCATCAACTTCAACCTTAACAGCAGCAGCGTTCACCTGAGCAAAGCTTAAGCTGTCTACAGGAGTAGCGGCGGCTCCGTTTGCGTCACCACCAGTTGTGTTGATCTGATCTTCTTTGGCCTCACCAAACGCAATCTTAATGAAAGGCTTGGTGCTTTCAGTAGTATTACTGCTGACCGTAGGAGTCATGGTGATTGTTGGAGCTGGCAACACTGCGTCAAACTCAGCAAGAGTAATCTTGCTTAAGTCAGTGCTAACGTCAACAGCTATGGCAGCACCAAGACCTGGGGTCTTACCAGCATTACCATTCTTGTCAGTACCAGTTACGTGAACACCAACCAGTCCAGTTGAAACACCGGAACCAGCCTGTGTAGAACTAGTGCTCCAAGTATTAGTAGCGCCTGCAGTGGCAACACCAGTTAGTGCTGTACCAACTACGTCTAGCTCTAACCTATTGCTAGTGGCCGCGTCATACTTGAAGTCAATGAAGCGAATCGTTGGAGCTGCATTTAACGGCTCGTCAGAAACGACTGAAACGCTAAGTTTCGATGTCGCTGCTCCCTTGTTTACTGGCCTACCAGCTACTCCAGCAGCACCAGTAACGGTAACGGTAAAGCTTGGAGCAATCTTGTCAGTAGCAATTACGCTGTGAGGAGCGGCTGGGTTACCAGCTGCGTCACTGTAGTTACCTACTGATTTAAGTCTCGGCTTAGCATTACCAGCTAGTGCACCACTAAGAGTAATGTAAACAATGTTTCGTGTGTCTAGTACGTTACCTGCAAGGTCTTTAGTCCTGGCAGTAGTTGGTAAAGCAGTAGCCGAAACATTCGGGTGAACTAGACTTGAAATCGCTAGCTCAGCCTGATTAGTCGCAGAGGTCTCAACCCTAAAGTCAGAAGTGTCTAATGTAGTAGTGCTAAGCAAATCAGCTGCACCAGCATCAGTACCACCAGCAGTGAACGTTACCTTCAATGTAGAAGCGTCCAGCTTTTCTTTCTTAGTAGTTGAGTTGTAGCCAATTCCAGTTTCAACCTTGTTGATAGCTGGAGCAGTCTTGTCGACTGTGACCTTGAATGCATTAACGGCACCAGCAGTACCATCAGCATCGGTCGTGGCTTTGTTACCTACACGGTCTCTTGCAACAACTTCCCAATTGGTAGCTGCCTCAGCAAGGTCACCCTTGGTGAATGCGAACGACCAACCGTTAGTAACTGCGCTCCAACCCAAGCTAGCAAGCTTGGAGAAGTCAGTTGCGTCTTGCAAGTCACCATCACCAGCAGTGCCAACACCAATGTTTACACCGATGTCTTTGGTCGCACCGGTAGCGCCAACGGTCATAGGCTCAGCGGAAGTAATTCCGTCAGAGTCTCTGTCCCCGGCTTCATTAGTGCCGTTGTTGTCCAAGTCCTCACCCGCACCATCGGCACGGAGACCTGAACCAGCATCTGTGATGGTTGCACCGAATACAGCTGAGCCAAGGCGCGAAAGAGCACCATTAGCTGGCGTAGTCGATGTGATGGCTGGCTTTACGGAGTCAACCGTAAGGTCAATGCTAGCACCAGAAGCAGCGTACGCTACACGAATAACGTTCGTGTCTGCAGCAGCTATCTGGCCAACCGCACCACCAGTAGTCGTTACTTGGAATACGTTGTTGAACACGCCTTGAGCACGTTCTCTCAGTGTTAACGATGTTCCATTTATAGAAGCACCGGTAGTTATGTTCTTCACAGTGACCGTCACTGAGTCGTTATTACCACCACCAGATGCACTAGCAGCTGCGTCAACAACTTTGACGTTTACCTGGTCATAAGCACCAGATGAAGCAGCTACATAAATGGTACTACCCACCTTCGTGTCCATCGCCTGAGTTCCAATACTGCGTGTAGCAGTTGTAGCAACAGACGCGGCTACGATGTGGTTAACACCAGTTGTAGTTGACGCATTTAAGGACGGGTCAGGTCCAGCAAAAACACCCACTGTCAGAGTCTTTCCCCCCGTACCAGTGATGGTACTAAGGCTATTGGCTGCGAAAGCGGGTAGCACATACAAGAGGGCAAGAATTGCCACTACCAGCGTGCTAACAATCCCGAATCTACTTCTCGACTTCACTTCCTACCCCCTTGTGGTTGAAGTGCTAACTTCATAAGTCAGACACTCTTGAGTCTGCAAATAGAGTCGCCTGCATTAATACAGAGCGACGGTACCGATATTATTTTAAGGTCCGCATAATCAGACTAGTGTTTTGTACAGGAGAAAACATTTACTTGTCAATCAGCTCCCATGCCAAACACCACCGACTAGCGGTGGCCCTATTATTTTCGAATCACTGTGTCGTCACACTCGATGGTGGGCCCACCTCCGAATGCGGTCTCGCAGCGAGACTAACAATGATTCAACTGCGAAACGAAGGCTTGCAAAGAATCAGTAGACATCTGCATAACCGTACAGGGCATGACTATAGGGAACCCCTAAAATAGTGTCAATAGGTTGACCGCATCAATCCGTACTGAATTTGCTTTATTTTTTTTACTTTGCCTAAACCTTTTCTAAGATTTGTTGAAAAATAGACTATTTTGAGTCTACTTTGGTTAATGTTGCTAAAAATTCCTCATTATCTTTAGTACTGCTGAGCCTTTCAATCACTCGCTCAGTAGCTTCAGCTGAGTTAACTGAATCGGAAGCAATCATGGAGCTCATTCTTCTTAGTAACCAAACCTGGCGCAACGCTAACTCGCTCAATAATAATTCTTCACGCCTAGTTCCTGATCGCTGAATATCAATTGCTGGGAACGTGCGTCGTTCGGCTAATTTTCTATCTAAGTGCAATTCCATGTTCCCAGTGCCTTTGAATTCTTCATACACTACATCGTCCATCCGGCTACCGGTTTCAACAAGGCATGCAGCAAGAATGGTCAGGCTCCCGCCTTCTTCTGTATTCCTTGCTGCACCAAAAAAACGCTTAGGAGGATAAAGTGCAACTGGGTCCATACCGCCTGTCAGTGTTCGGCCAGAGCTTGGAACTGCAAGGTTGTAAGCTCTGGTAAGGCGCGTGATGCTATCTAACAAGATCACCACGTCTCTCCCTATTTCGACTAAACGTTTTGCACGTTCAAGCGCGAGCTCCGCTACTCGACAATGGTCCTCTACTGGCTCGTCAAAAGTCGAACTATAAACTTCACCCTGAACTGAGCGCTTCATGTCCGTAACTTCTTCAGGCCTTTCACCAATTAATGCAACCATTAAATGAACATCACTATAGTTTTGAGTGATTCCATGGGCTATTTGCTTAAGCAGGGTGGTTTTACCCGCTTTTGGAGGTGCTACGATTAAACCTCTTTGACCTCTCCCAATGGGAGCGAGTAAATCAATCATACGTGTGGCTAAGTTATCTTTATCTGTTTCAGTTTTAATTTGCTTATCGGGGAAAATAGGGGTTACATGGTCAAAATTTGGGCGGCGGCGAGAGAGCTCAGGATCCAATCCGTTAACTGCTTCTACTCTCGTCAACCCATAATATCGTTCAGAGTCTTTAGGAGTTCGAACTTGACCTACAACAAAATCTCCTGTGCGTAACCCAAATCGCCGAACCTGAGATTGTGATACGTAGACATCATTAGAACCTGGCCTCCTTCCATTCTGGCGCAGGAACCCATAACCGTCTGACATTAAGTCCATAACCCCACTAGCGAGTTGGTATCCATAACTTTGTGCATAGCCATGAAGAACAAGGTTTAAAATTTCATCTTCTCTTAATGTGCTAGGTGTTTTCCCGTTTTCAAGCTGCATCGATTCAGCGATTGCAATAAGTTCATCACGGGTTTTGTTTTGCAAATCAGCTACATTAAGCTCAGGGCCAACAATAGGCTGAGGGTTGTCAGGGAATTCGTTCTCTTCAGTCGATATATCAGATGTCATCTAATCAGTCACTTATCATTTATAAAATTTCGAATGGGTACATATATTCGTAAGGAGAATACAGATTAAAAATCAGCATTCCCGAGATACGCCTCTAGGCATATTAAAATTGACATCTTGCCACGAAGTAACGATAAAAATTTACGGGGATCGTCGCAAAGATGCAACAGAAGTATTCTAGCATTGTTAATTTTCAAATGCAAGTGCGCTTTTTCGAAGTGAAGTGGCCATTATCTGCTGCCTGCGGATTTTAAGGTTTCGGCAGCCGTCGTGTTTCAATGGGTAAAGGGTGTTGAGACCCCTCATGCAGAAATGATTTTGCTGAGCCTACGAATTCTCTGAAGAGCGGATGAGAGGTCTGTGGTCTTGATTTGAATTCAGGGTGAAACTGAACGCCAACCATAAAAGGATGATCCTTCAATTCCACTATCTCGACAAGGCTACCGTCTGGAGAAAGTCCTGAAGCAATTAATCCAGAGTTCTGCATATCTGCGATATAGTGGTTGTTAAATTCAAATCGATGCCTGTGCCTCTCACTAATGATCTTCAAGTCGCCATAGGCAGCAGATGCCTTAGAACCTGGTTTTAACTCACAATCGTAAAGACCTAAGCGCATAGTACCACCCATTTCATGAATTTCTCGCTGTTCGGGCATTAGGTCAATAACGGGATGCGGGGTATTTTGATCAAATTCTGTAGAGTTTGCTGAAGTTAAGTTCATTACGTCACGAGCATGCTGAATTACAAGAATCTGCATTCCTAAACAGAGGCCTAAGTAAGGCAATTCCCTAGCACGAGCATACTGAGAAGCTTGTATCATTCCCTCAATGCCTCTATCCCCAAAGCCCCCTGGCACCACGATTCCAGAAACTGAGCTTAAGAGTTCCTCAGGTCCATACTTTTCGATGTTTTCTGAATTTACCCATTGCACACTAATATCCACCCCATGCACTAACCCAGCGTGCCTAAGTGCTTCCCTCACAGAGATATAAGCATCAGGCAGATCTGTGTATTTACCAACTACTGCTATATTTAAATTGGGCTTCTCAGACAAAAGGCTTTTCACCATTATTCGCCAATCGCCTAAGTTTCTTTCAGAAGAAGCAAGGCTCAGCTTCGATACTATCAAGTCGCCTATTCCGGCATCTTCAAGTATTAGAGGCACTTCGTAGATGGACTGAACAGTCGCAAGTGGGAAAACGGCATCTTCAGGAACATCACAAAACATTGAAATTTTCTCTTTAATATCATCTGGGATCTCTTCATCAGCACGGCAAATAATAGCATCGGGCTGAATCCCTATAGCTCGAAGTTCCCGTACGCTGTGTTGCGTAGGCTTGGTCTTTAACTCACCGGTCGCCTTGATATAGGGAAGCAGAGTCACATGCACATAGAGAACATTGTCGCGCCCAACTTCGTTCCGCATTTGGCGAATTGCTTCTAGAAAAGGTTGACCTTCGATGTCGCCTACCGTGCCACCGACTTCTACGACTACTACATCAAGACTCGAATCGCGGGCGATGCTGAGCATGAAATCTTTGATTGCGTTTGTAACATGAGGCACGGTCTGTATTGTGCCTCCTAAGTAGTCACCTCGCCGTTCTTTTGCAATTACCTCACTATATATCTGTCCCGCTGTTACATTGGAATTACTCGTCAACTCCAAGTCTATAAAACGTTCGTAATGACCTAAATCCAGATCGGTTTCGCTCCCGTCAAGCGTTACAAAAACCTCACCATGCTGGTAAGGGGACATGGTTCCTGGGTCAAAATTTAGATATGGGTCTAATTTTTGAACTGAAACTTTAATTCCGCGGCTTTTCAGAATTCTTCCAATTGAGGCAACGCTAATCCCTTTTCCGACAGAGCTCACTACGCCACCGGTAACAAAAACGTATTTTGTGCTCATGGTTGAATCTCTAGGAAGACAGGGGAAGGCTCGGGTACGGTTTCAAGGAATGAAATAGTAGCGTATAAATCGAGACAGAGCACTATGGGCATAGAAGCCCCAAATCCAATTGAGATGGATGATCGTTTAAATTGGTACAACTCGGGGTTTTATACTAGCAAATTTATAAATTAGGTCAACCCATTAAGGAAATGTTATTGATTATTTGTTGGTTCATTATCTTGATTCTTGTTTGAATTCTGCTTAAGGAATTCCTCGAATGCTTTCACTGCCTCAGCAGGATCTGGCATGTCGTCATCATCCCCATATTCGGTAGGGTCTACTTTCTCAGTATTTGCGCCCACTCTTATATCCCACTGAGACTCTAAGCGATGAATGTAATCTAAGACACTGGGCTCATTATTTAACGCTTGTTCCACTCTTCTTTCGAAGTTTGCTCCCTGTGCAAATAATTGTTCAACATTTATATCAACACTCAACAAACTCTCCACAGCCTGTAAGAGGCGTAAGCTAACTTTAGGGTTTGGCGATACTTGGAGGTAATGTGGTGCATGTCCCCAAAGACTTACTGAAGGGACATTTTCTTTTCGCAATCGATCCATTAACACGCCGCTAATTCCAGTAGGGCCAGTGTAACGAGATCGCCGGACTTCTACTCCTCTAAGCAAGTCTTGTAACTCCGGACTAGTCGCTGTTCCAGTAATTCTAGTGTCTCTAGTATGTGGCACCGCATCTAGCAAAGCGCCCACATGGAATACCTGGGAAACTTGCAACTTGTGTATTGTGTCCACAACATTCTCACAAAAAGTACGCCACTTTAAGCTAGGTTCGGTTCCAATAAAAATCACAATATCTGGCTCTTCTGTCCAACGGTTAATGTAATAAAGCTCGTTAGAAGGCCAAGTTATTTTGCGAGCTCCTTCTGAGTCAAATCCAGTATGTGGTCTCACTTGAGTAAAGTCGTAAAAATCTTCTGGGTCTACTTCAGCAAACTTAGTGGCGTCCAATCTTTTAGCAAGGTATCGCAAAGCGTGTGTTGCTGACTCTGCAGCATCAGCCCACCCAGCAAAAGCAAAAAGGAATACTGGATTATGTAATTTGGGAATTTCGAATTTTGAATAAAAGCCCATTTTCTACTCTCTGAACCACACCCTTAGACGTTTCTACTCTTCGCTATGGATCTCGTCAATATAATTGTCCCCCAATATAATATTATCGATGATTCTAATATTGCCTAAGCGAATAGCTCCTGCCAGCATTGCATTACCTGATTCCCATGGCTGCATAGAGTCTGGGTTAACCATCTCAATATAATCTATAGAAGTGAGTATTCCTTCTCGCTGGATATTTTCCAGCATTTCATGTGCGATTCCAATGATAGTCGATGAGCGTCGTTCTCCATTGTCAAAAGCTTTTCCTGCAGCTACCAAAGCTCTATACAATACCGGTGCAACTGCCCTTTGATCTGAGTCCAGTAGTCTGTTCCGTGAAGAAAGCGCTAGTCCGTCAGGCTCTCTGATAGTTTCAACTTCACGAATATGTGAAGGTATCTCCAAATCAGCTACCATCCTTTTGATTACTGCAAGTTGTTGCGCATCTTTCCTTCCGAAATAAGCATAGTCTGCCCCCGTACCAATAAGTAATTTGGCAACAATCGTCGCAACACCTTCAAAATGTCCAGGCCTTACTAACCCTTCCATAGTTGAAGAGACATCATTCACCGATATTGAGGTAGAAAAACCATTTGGATAAACCAATGAAGCTTCAGGTGCATATAAAGCGTGGATACTTGCAGCTGAAAGAATGTTGGAGTCCTTAACCAAATCTCGCGGGTATGAATCGAAATCTCCCTGTTGTTCAAACTGTGTGGGGTTTACAAATAAAGTAGCAAGGACAGTGGTGCACTCTGCCTTTGCTTGTCTAACGAGCTCTAAATGACCCTCATGGATAGATCCCATTGTAGGCACAATACCTAATGGCCGATTTACATTTGTACAATAGGTTTTGAGCTCTTCTGGCGTCTTTAGTAATTCCATATTCAGGTTGTTTTTTCTGGGAAGGATCCTATGGTTTTTGAAAACTCCGTGCTTAGGTTTGGATCAAGATAAAATGTTTGGTCGCTCCCTGGAAATGATCCGTTTTTCACGTCATCAACATATTCACGCAATGCTTTCTGCGATATTTGTTTGACATCAGCGTAAACTCTAGAGTGCTTCCTAATCCTACCTTCTACTAACCCAAGCAGTTCGTGGATTATCTGGATTTCCCCGCTACATCCAACTCCAGCACCAATACCTATTGTAGGAATGGAAACTGCGGCAGTCACCGCACTGGCTACTTCTGCGGGAACAGTCTCGAGTACTATCGCGAAGGCACCTGCCTTTTCTAACGCCTTAGCATCTTCAATTAATGTGGTTGCATCTTCCAAAGTTTTCGCTTGTATCCGATAACCGCTGAGCTGGTTTACAGATTGTGGAGTCAAGCCAAGATGCCCCATAACGGGTATGCCTAGTTCAACTATTCTCTCGACAATAGATGTAATTGGTCTGCCACCTTCAACTTTTACACCCTGCGCACCGCCTTCTTGAATCAACCTTCCAGCATTTCTCACAGCATCGTCAATGCCTGCCTGATAAGTTAAAAAGGGCATATCCGAAATGACTAGGGCCTTCGAGGCACCACGAATGACTGCTTTGGTATGGTGAAGTATGTCTTCCATTGTGACTGGAATAGTTGACTCATGCCCAAGTACAACATTACCAACGCTATCACCTACTAATATCAGTGAAACACCGGAACTATCAGCGAGCTTAGCGGTAGGGAAATCGTAAGCAGTGAGACATGCAATTCTTTCACCTGATTCTTTCAATTCTTGTATGTTTTTTATACGTATTCGCATTAGGGTTTCCTTCCAACGTTCACTAAAAAGAAATCTGCCCATTCTTTTATGTCTTCATCTGATTCTTGATGAGCCAAAGCAGCCATTCTTCTTCCTAACGAACAATACATATCTGACAAATGAGGTGCATGGTCTTTTATTGCCGCAAGATGTTTTTCTACGGTTGTCTTGTCATTTCTCTGAATTGGTCCAGTTAGAGCACCAGTGAAACCTTTTTCTCTAATGTTTTTTAAAGTGGTGGTAGTCATTTGCAGTAGCGCTTGAACACCTTCTTCGTATGGCAGGTCTGCGGCCCTCCAAGCAATCAACGCATCACTCAACAATGTAGTGATATACCCGCAGCTCATTACAGCGCTTGCGTGGTAGAGAGCTCTGTTTGCAGTTGAAACGTCAACAATTTGACCCTCTAAATCACGAACTATTTCATGCAAAATATTGCGCAATGGGTCTGAATTTGTCTCCAACCCAAAGAAAACATCTTTAAAATTTTCGTCCATTCTTGCAAAAGTATGTATAGGGTGAAGAGAAGCTACATCAGATCCCGAACTTTTTGCCCCATTCAGGACGTCTAAGCCCAATGCTCCGCTCATATGAACAACCATCTGCCCCGCATACCAGTGTGAATTCTCCACAACTTCGATAATCGCATCATCATTCGTAACAATAAATATCAAATTAGATGCCTGAACGACTTCCTCAACGCTTTGAGCTTTTGATCGGGATGAACGGGCTAATTTTTCTGCCGAATAACCTAAACGACTGGCAACGCCGTTTATTTCATAGCCTGCTGAATTAAGAGCTTTTGCAAAAGCTGAACCTAATTTACCTGCTCCAATAAACCCAATTTGAAATTTTGATTTATTTTTCAATTAGCACTTCCGACATTGACTTAAATCCGTGGAGTCCCTTTGCGGTTTGAATTGCACTTAATACAGCATTTGCCATAACAAATGGAGCCAAAGCATATAGTCGAGCTACTTCGTCATTCGCTTCGATTTCTCTAGTTGATAAGCTAAATATAGTATCGCCATCATGTAGTGTGTGGCATGGGCGTATGGACATAGCTAGGCCATCATGTCCTACTGTGGCAAGGCGATTTGCCTGCGGTTTTGTCAATGCTACGTTGGTTGCGATGACACCAAGTGTTGTGTTTTGCAAAAATTCTTGACCCTTTTGGTAGTTTTTATCAACCCCAAAGTTGGGATCAGTGTAAATTGATATGGAATTCATTATTTCGTTATCTTTACTCAAAGGACCTGCCATCAGGCTCCCAGAAGCGGGATTTACGATTCCGCCGACCGCATTGACTACTGCCAGTGCAGACAAAACAGCTCCGTTTCCTAAATCTAGGCTGGATGAGCCCAAGCCACCTTTCATGGCAAAAGACCTGCCCAAAGCCTTACCAACAGTAGCTCCTGTTCCGGCTCCTACTGTTCCGCATTCAACTGCAGAGGGTGTTGCATTTTCAGCTGCCAGCCGGCCTTCGAATGTCCCTGGTCTTATTTTTGATTTACCCAAGCCTAAATCGAAAATAATAGCCGAAGGAACGATAGGGATTACATAGTCGCCAACTTTGTGCCCAAATCCATTGTCTTCTAGAAAAGCTACGACTCCGGTCGCCGCTTCAAGTCCAAATGCACTGCCCCCACTTAGGGAAATACCATGAATTAAGTCAACACTACTTTCAGACTTTAAAATATCAGTCTCCCGTGTACCAGGAGCTGATCCTCTCACGTCAACTCCAGCTGTCGCTCCTAGTCGAGCTAAGACAGCTGTACATCCTGTACCATTTTTCAAGTCAGTGTAATGACCAACTTCAATTCCAAAAACGTCAGTTAATGTCCCATTCATATTCGTATGGCGTGGTGCATCACGGCAAGCTGCAGCGTCTAGTTAATGAAAAAACAGAGTTTTTGTCATGCACACGCTCACCTCCGTAAGGTAGATGGCTTTTTAACACTAAGCTAAAGCCTGCTGCTAGGTCAAGTGCAGAATAAAGACTAAATTCGTCCTTGGCGTTGAAACAACTTTCCTTCAGTCGCGATGGTCGGTGCTACAACCAGTTCCGCTTTTTGGTGAAACTCTTCGATAGTTTGTGCCCCAACCATACTCATAGAAACTCTTAACGCACCAACTAGGTTATGAGTACCGTCTGTTCTGTGGCTTGGGCCAAACAAAACCTGCGAGACAGTTGCGTTTGCTCCGACATTGATCCTAGTTCCACGAGGTAGCGCAGGGTGTGGGCTTGCCATTCCCCAATTAAAGCCCTTACCTGGAGCTTCAAAAGTTTGTGCAAAGGGGGTGCCGATCATGACTCCATCCGCTCCAGCAGCAATGGCTTTACACAAATCTCCGCCAGTTCGGATTCCTCCATCTGTAATAACTGCTACGGCTTTTCCTCCTCTAGCCATAAATTCATCCCGCGCAGCAGAAACTTCCATCGTAGCTGAAACCTGGGGGACACCAACCCCAGTCACATCTCGAGTAGTACAAGCTGCGCCTGGGCCAACTCCGACCAAAAGGCCATCTATTCCTTGCTCCATAAGTTCAAGGGCCGCGTTGAAGCCAACACAGTTGCCAACGATCACGGGCACGTCCACTAAAGTAGTGAATTCAGAAAAGCGCAAACCATGGTAACTATTAGAGATATGCCGGGCAGTTGTAACAGTAGATTGAATTACTAAAATATCAGCTCCAGCTTCCACAGCGATGGGGCCCAACCTTTTTGCATTTTGTGGTGTGATTGAAATTGCACAAACTGAACCAGTATTCTTGATTTCCTTAACTCTTTGTGCAACGAGATGGTCTTTAAGGGGCTCAGAGTACACACGCTGGAGAGTTTCGGTAACTTCTTCTATTGAAGCTAAAGAAATTTGGTTGAGGGCATCAGAAGGGTTTTCGTATCGCGAGTACACCCCTTCGATGTTCATTACCCCCAGTGCTCCGTTCTCAGCCATTAAACCTGCAAAGTTTGGGTCGACAATTGCGTCCATCGCAGAAGCTAAGATAGGTGTTGTAAATTGGTATGAGCCAAGACTCAAATTAGTAACAGATAATTCTGGGTTTGTGGTCACATCGCCAGGGACGATTGCGACTTCTTCAAAGCCGTAAGTCCTTCGAAGTTCTCGGTTTCGGACAGTCGACAATGAACGCATTATTCCTCCGATATCGTGTGTAAAAAATACCATTAGCTAAAAAGGCAGTCAACGATAATTTTGAAAACAATGAAGAGTGTTTTTATGTAAGTGATTCGAACATACTCGAATAATTAAAACGCTCAATCTCTTATAAAGAAATCTTGACCATGCTTGAGGGCGATGCTAGATTCATCCTTTCAGTATTTTTACTGCATTATTTTGACTAAGGTTGCGCTATGGTCACATTAGAGCTAAGTTTGCGCCGCAAGGCTGTTCTTGACTTAATTGTCTCTAGTTACATTAGTAGTGCCAACCCTGTTTCTTCTCAACAGCTGTCCAAGAATAAAGATTTAAACGTTAGTGCTGCGACTATACGAAATGATATGGCTGAGCTCGAAGAGATGGGTTTTATTAATCGCCCGCACTCATCTGCAGGTGGAGTTCCAGTGGAGCCTGGTTATAGGTTTTATGCAGAAAGACACGCTCCGTCCGCAAAAACTGCAGATGGGTTTGAACAGCTAGTCGATAAAGCACTTGGAATCCATGGTCTAGACCTCGATGGTTTGGCTCGTGTGTCTGCCGATGTTCTCTCGTCCTCCAATAGAAACGTTGCAATTGTTAGCACACCGAACTTGAGGCAGGATAGGCTAAAACAGATCCAGCTCATCAGATTGAACCAAGATAAGGTTCTTTTAATTGTTTTACTTTCAAGCACTCAAGTGCTCAGGCATCCTTTGGGTGTCCCAGTGGATTTGAAGGAAAATGAACTTCAAAACCTATCAGTTTTTTTAAACCAACTGTTGGTTGGCCAAACATCAACACAAATGCGATCAACCGCTGAATCTATATCGCCGAACATTGCCCCCTTGCCGATAGCAAAAACTATAGCTGAGGAAGCAGCATTACTTGTATCCAATGCGGTTCAAGACTCAGTTCGTCATCCACACGTAGAAGGTTTAAGGCATCTACTAGGTCAGCCAGAATTCATGGACTCAAATAGAGCTCGAGAAGCTGTTGAAGTCATAGAAAATGCTGATGTTTTGCGCAGTTTAACTGAGGGTTTTTCAGGCACAAAACCCGTCCATTTAATAATCGGTCGTGAAAACCAATCAGAACAACTTCGCTCATACTCAGTTGTTGCTGCAAATTATGGTAAGTACAACGGAATAACTGGGGTCATTACACTGATTGGTCCCACACGAATGGACTATGGCCAAGCTATTGCAAGCGTCAAACATCTCGCTTCTGTACTAGAAGAACTTGTCAGTGAGCTCGAGTCGACAATCAAATAATCTTGAGCATTTCATGCTGTAATAAATTTTGATTCATGATAGTTTATTCCTCTGTCAGATAATACTTTACCCTAAGAAAATATGGCTGATAAACGAGACTATTACGAATCACTCGGAATACCCCGAAACGCAAGCGATGACGATATTCGCCGCGCGTTTCGGAAGAAGGCTATGGAATTTCACCCCGATAAAAATAAGGACCCTTCTGCAGGTGAACATTTCCGGGATGTAAATGAGGCATATCAAGTTCTTAGCGATAAAGCCCGCCGGAATCAATATGATCAATTTGGCCATGCAGGCGTATCAGGTCCAAGTGCGAATTCTGGCACCGCTGATAACTTTTCGGATATTTTTGGTGGCTTTGGTGATATCTTCGATGCCTTTTTTGGAGGCGATTCTTTTGGCACCAATTCTCAAAGTCGCGTTCGGCAAGGTAGGGATCTGGAAGCCCATTTAGTGGTGAATTTTGAAGAAGCTGCATTTGGGGTTAATGAAGAAATTGAATTACAGACCGTCGATACTTGTAAATCTTGCCAAGGAAGTCGCTGTGAGCCAGGCACTTCTCCAAGTAGGTGTTCTAACTGTGAGGGATCGGGGCGTATAAGGAGAGCTCAGCGCAGCATTTTCGGCCAATTCGTTCAAGAATCTGTTTGTAAAAATTGTTACGGAACGGGTGAAGTAGTCAACACGCCCTGCAAAAGCTGCAAAGGAGCCGGTAAAGAGCGTACGAGTAAGTTGATTCAGGTAGAGGTTCCTCCAGGAGTAGAAAGCGGCGTTAGGCTACAAATTAGGGGTCAGGGTGATATTGGGGATTTCGGTGGCCCTAGGGGGAATCTCTACATTTCAATAAGTGTAGAACCTCACTCATTGTTCAAGAGAAAAGATGATGATCTACTATACGATCTTGTTATTGATTTTCCTCAAGCAGCATTAGGAGATGAAATAAAAATACCGACACTTGATGGGGATGAATTATTGAAAATTCCTCCTGGAACTCAAGCAGGTACACAGTTTAGGTTGAAAAATCTAGGTATTCCTCATTTGGGCAGACCGTCAAAAAGGGGCGATGCTATTGTTACTGTGAATATCTCTACTCCCGGGAAGTTGAGCAAAGAACAGCGTATTTTGCTTGAGCAATTCCAGCAAACTCTCAAAAGAAACAATAAGAATTGATCCTGCGATGCCAGCTCGTAGAGTAAAAAAACAACAGCGCAAAAAAATGCACGAAAAGCGATGGCTTGAAATTACTGCAGACGTACCATTTGAATATGTTGAGCCAGTCGCTAGCTTGTTCAGCCGTTACGGCCAAGGAGGAGCTGTAATCGAGCACGCTGGAGATCACAACCCTGATGAAGGTGAAATAGCAGGGTTACCTGATAGAGCAAGGGTGAGAACATATGTGCCGCTTATCGATGAATCTAAGCAGGATCGAGAGTTGGTTCACATCGGGCTTTCTTTAATCGCAAAAGTCAGTAGTGATGTAACGCATCACCAAAAAGAGATCGGTGAGAATGAATGGGTAGAATCATGGAAATCCCATTTCCCCACTTTACGGGTTGGGAAAAATTTAATAATAAAACCGCCTTGGGATCAAAAAACTGTGAGTTCAAATGAAATCGAGATAAAAATAGATCCAGGCTTAGCATTTGGCACAGGCCATCATCCGACCACAAAGATGACACTTCAATGCATAGAAAGGTTAATAAGCAAAGGTATGCGCGTTTTAGATGTTGGATCCGGTTCTGGCATTCTCTCAATAGCTGCGTCGAAGCTAGGTGCAAAAGAAGTTTTTGGAATTGAAGTAGACAGTGACGCTGTAAGGTCTTCTGAGTCAAATATCTGTTTGAATAATTCCAAGGGGATTATCAAAGTGCTGCACGGCCCTCTTCCTCATCCTGAAATTCAGAGCTATGTCTTTGATTTAATAGTTGCAAACATCAGTTCCAAAGCACTTACCGACCTATCCTCTCAATTACGATCTTTGGCGCACTCTGGTGGGCTGCTAATTGCCTCAGGCGTTCTCGCTGAACAATCTATGGGTGTCAAAGAAGCCTTCATAAAAGATCACTTCGAAATTATCGAAGAGCACCAAGAGGGTGATTGGGTAGCGCTAGTTTGCTTGGCTATTGATTTTTAGATTTAGAATTGTGATAGGAATCGCATGTCATTACCCAAAAAGTATCTTACATCGTCAATCCCATATTTAAGCATCGCGATACGCTCAGGGCCCATTCCAAAAGCGAAACCAGTGTAAATAGACGGATTGTAACCAGCCGCCTCTAAAACATTAGGATGCACCATGCCCGCACCCATTATCTCTATCCAGCCAGAGCCTTTACATACTGGGCATTCCGGGTTCTTTGATTCACACTTAAAGCAGTCAACTGAAACATCAACACCGGGCTCAACGAAAGGAAAGTAATCACACCTGAACCGAATATTTCGATCTTCGCCAAAAAGGCGTCTGGCAAATTCGAATATTGTGTGCTTAAGGTTCGCGAAAGTAATTCCTCTGTCTACAGCTAATCCTTCAATCTGGTGAAATTGTGATTCATGTGACGCGTCTGTAGCTTCGTACCTGTAAACCTTGCCCGGTACAATCACTCTTATCGGAGGCTCATGTGTTTCCATAGTACGCGCCTGCATCGGAGAAGTGTGGGTTCGCAGCAACGTAGTTAATTCTCCATTTTTGTCTCTGTTTGAGTCGACCCAGAAAGTATCAAACATATCTCTCGCAGGGTGATCCCGAGGGATATTCAACATCTCAAAGTTATACCGATCCCACTCTACTTCTGGTCCTTCCACAATCTGAAAACCCATACCGACAAAAATATTGTTTATCTCACGAATAATTTTAGTGGAGGGATGCAATCTGCCCAAAGGTATTGACCGACCCGGCAATGTAATATCTAGGCGATCTTCGCTAAGTGCATCGACAGTAGATATCCTAAAGGACTCTAGCCTATCTGCCATCGCATTCTCCAAGTTTGTTTTAGCCATATTAGCGACCAACCCGACATTTCGCCGGTCTTGAGGATCCATAGATCCTAGAGATCGCAAAATCAAGGTTAGCTTTCCTGATCTGCCCATGTATTCTGAACGCCAAGATGAAACATGCTCTGGATCAGTTATTTCACTTAACTCTGCAATAGCTGTTTCTGTGAGCTTTTGTAGATTTTCTCGATAAATTTCTAATTCCATTATTGTCACTTATGTGATTATAGCAGGCTCGTAATTTTGATTTGCTAAAGTTTTAAGCCTAAAGAAGTAGTTTGTAAAATCAAGTATCATTGGAGGGTGCAAAAGATAGACTTGCTTTTAGGAACCAATAATTCTCATAAAGTGGTCGAATTTACTCGATTACTTGAATCTACTCCTTTTTCGCTGATTAAGCCTTCAGACTTGCGACTCGAACTAGAAGTTACTGAGTCAGGCTTGTCCTACGTGGAAAATGCTACACTTAAAGCAGAAAGCTTCTCCAAAATCAGCGGCCTTCCCGCTATTGCGGATGATTCAGGAATAGAGGTTTTTGCTTTAGATTCCAAACCAGGGATTTATTCCGCAAGATACGGCGGTCCGGGTTTATCTGATGTTGATCGCATGGAATTGTTACTTGAAAATATGGCATTAGTATCTGCCGGTGAACGAGGTTGCAGATACGTAGCAGCTATTGCTGTTTGTTGGGCCAATGGTAAAACTGAGACTTTTGAAGCAGTATGTAATGGTGAACTATCAAGGGTTCCAGTTGGCCATAATGGCTTTGGGTACGATCCGATTTTCATACCAGAAGGCAACGGGAAAACTATGGCACAACTTTCCAATAACGAGAAAGATGCGATTTCTCACAGAGGAAAAGCCATTAAGCATTTCCTAAAGCAATCAAGAATAAGCCTGTAGAAGATGAATAGTACAATGCAAACCAAGCCTCTCGACACTCTAAAACGTCCTCTTCATGATTTGCGTATATCAGTTACAGATCGTTGCAACCTACGATGTACCTATTGCATGCCATCTGAAGTGTTTGGTGAGCGCTATCATTTCTTACCTTCGGGTCAATTAATGAGTTTCGATGAAATAGTACGAATAGCAAAAATTACGACCGATTTAGGCGTTCAAAAAATCCGAATAACTGGCGGAGAACCATTAGTACGGCCCAACCTTCCTGAATTGATCTCAAAGCTTTCCGGTTTAGATAAAATTGTCGATTTGACTATGACCACTAATGGGCTATTGCTAAAATCGCATGTAGATTCGCTGAAAAAGGCTGGCTTGCAACGTATTACTGTTAGCCTCGATACAATTGATCCTGATGTTCTGGGCAAAATGAATGGTAAAGGCATCGGCCCTGAACCAGTGTTAAGAGGCATTGAATTTGCACAGCAGGTTGGGCTTAACCCAATCAAAGTCAATGCAGTGATAGAAAGAGGTGTAAATGAGCACACAATTATCCCTCTCGCTAAACATTTCAAAAATACGGGAATTACTCTTCGCTTCATTGAATTTATGGACGTCGGAAATCTAAATGCATGGGACCAAACTAAGGTAGTTTCTTCATCGGAATTAGTTTCAACGATTAACAAGGTTTTACCTATCGAGCCTATTGAGCCCGCTTACAGGGGTGAAGTTGCTAGTCGGTGGAAGTATCTCGATAATGAAGGGGAATTAGGGTTTATTTCTTCGGTTTCTCAGCCATTTTGTTCAGATTGCACGAGGTTGAGATTGTCTCCAGACGGTCTAATTTATACGTGCCTATTTGGTAGTGAAGGTATCGATATTAAAGGTCCAATGCGGCAGGGAGCCACGGATGCTCAATTGAAAGCAATTCTGCAAGATACCTGGACGCTACGTGCGGATCGTTATTCTGAACTCAGAGCTCAGCTCATAGCACGAGGGGGG
>CAYMJY010000008.1:34139-41898 GCA_964391355.1 uncultured Dehalococcoidia bacterium
CCGAAAAGTTGAAATGTACCAGATCGGCGGTTAATCATGGAAGAGCAAGTAGACATATATACAGATGGGGCTTGCCTAGGTAATCCTGGTCCTGGTGGTTGGGCAGCAATATTAATTACATCTACTGACCAATTTTCTTTTGTTGGTCATGAAGTAAATACTACTAACAATCGCATGGAGCTATTAGCTGCTATAGAAGGAATTTTAAGCGCACCTCAAGCCAAAAAAATGATCGTTCATAGCGATAGCCAATATCTAGTCAATACCATGACGAAAAACTGGAAAAGGTCCAAAAATACTGATCTATGGTCCCAGTTGGACAAATTGGTCTTAAAACACTCGATTGATTGGGTATGGGTCAGGGGTCATGCTGGAGATAAATATAATGAACAAGCTGATCGACTAGCGTCCAATGAGGCCTTGAAAGCTTCTGGGCTTTCGCTTCCTCAAGGAGGATCAGACTCAAGTCAATTTTCTCACTTGGATAACGACGGTAAAGCCACCATGGTTGATGTAGGTAGCAAACCGTATACAGAAAGAACCGCAATAGCTTCTGCCTCCGTGACCATGCAAAACGAAACTCTGCTGAAAATTAAAGAAAACTTAGTGAAAAAGGGTGATGTTCTTACTGTGGCCCGTTTAGCAGGAATAAACGCCGCAAAAAAAACATCCGAGCTAATACCACTCGCACACCAATTGTACTTATCCCATGTGTCCGTCGATTTTGACACTGACACTTCTCCAAACACGCTCCATATTAAATCTATAGTGAGAACTAATGGTCAAACTGGAGTAGAAATGGAAGCGTTAACTGCGGTTTCAATTGCAGCATTAACTGTTTATGATATGTGCAAATCTTACGATCGAGGAATCGTGATTTCTACTTTAAAATTGGAGGAAAAGCATGGAGGCAAGACAGGTAGTTTCTATGCTAGTTAGTACTTCAAGCTATTAGCCATTTTGATGGTAACCTTACCTAACAATTAATTGAACCAGCAAATTCTTAAAGGCATACTTCCCCAAAATGAAAATTCCCATCTCTTGGCTTGCTGAATATGTTCCTATAGTTTTTTCATCTTCTGAAATTGCTCACAAACTTACCATGGCAGGAATCGAATCTACTTATTTAAAAGGCCCCAGCTTTAATTGGGGGGAAAGTATTGTCATCGGTGAAGTCGCATCTCTTGAAGTACATCCAAATGCAGATCGCTTAAAGCTTGCTACGGTCGACATCGGAACCTCAATGCTCACCGTCGTATGTGGTGCTCCAAATATCGCATCAGGGCAAAAGATTGCTCTAGCAAAAGTGGGTGCAAGATTATTTGATGCAAAAAATATGGAGTACAAAACGCTAAGTGGAGCGAAAATCCGTGGAATCCTTTCCGAAGGGATGGTTTGCTCAGAAATGGAATTAGGGATCAGCAATGATCATCAAGGCATTCTTGTTCTACCACAAACTGCCACAATTGGTTCTACACTCGCTGATTATATAGATGACGATGCTATTGAAGTTGAAGTCACCCCTAATAGGGGTGATTGTTTGTCAGTTCTTGGTGTTGCTAGGGAAATTGCAGCCTTTTCAAACCAAGAAATAACACTCCCCACGATTGAATATAAAGAAACCGATAATAAGTCCAATTTAGATATCCAAATCGAGAACCCAGATCTGTGTGCAAGGTATATAGCCTCAATAATCCGCAATATTACCGTAGCTCAATCCCCTGAATGGCTTCAACGGAGGCTAATAGAATGTAATCAAAGACCGATTAACGCAATCGTTGATGTTACTAACTACGTAATGCTTGAAATGGGCCAACCTCTGCATGCGTTTGACCTTGATCAAATCGAAGGAAAATCCATTAAAGTACGAGCTGCTTCACTTGGAGAAGCCATCCAAACTTTGGACGGAACCAATCAGACACTAGAAGCTCCCATGTGCGTTATTGCAGATGCTAAAAAGCCAATAGCGCTCGCAGGCATAATGGGAGGTCAGAATTCGGAAGTAGCAACAACGACAACCAATATCCTTATCGAGGCCGCTACATTCAATGCCCTTAACACTAGAAAAACTTCTAATGCGTTGAAAATTAGGACTGAAGCTTCAACACGATTTGAAAAGGGATTGCATCCAGATTTAGCTCAAATTGCCCTCAAGCGCACAAGCCAATTAATTTTACAGATTGCTGGAGGCTCAGCTGATCATGGAATTATTGATGTTTATCCTTCCGTAAGAAATTCTAAAAACATCGAGCTCTCTCACGAGAAAATTATGAACCTTCTCGGTGTCGATTTTACTGATGAGCAAATCCAAAGGGTTTTTGTCTCGTTGGGGTTTGATATTAATAAAGAAAAATCAGGAAATTTCATGGTGTCTGCCCCTTACTGGAGAACAGACATTTCGATTGAAGAGGATTTAGTTGAAGAAATAGCACGGGTATTAGGGTATGACTCAATTCCTGCGCAACCTTTAAAAGGGTCAATACCTAAACTCATCCCTCAAAAGTCCAGGGACTTACGCGAAGAACTGAGAGATTTATTAGTCGAGGTTGGTCTTCAAGAAGTCATTACTCACACGCTGGTAGATTCCAATTCAGGCTTAACCCATAACGGTATTAGCGAACACGCGAATTCACTCAGAATTCTCAACCCATTGAGTTCTGATCATCAGTTCCTTCGAACTGATTTACGAAGCAGTATTTTAAAAGTAATTTCAAAATCAGTTGGGCATCAAACGAAAGGTTTGTCGATTTTTGAAATAGGACGTGGGTTTTTGCCTATTTCAGGGGATTTACCTGTAGAAAAGGAAATGGCAGTCGTATGCCTAGCAGGTCAGCGAAGCCCTGATAGCTTATGGTCAAAACAAGAAGTGGAAAGCTATGACTTCTTTGATATTAAAGGGATGATGGAAGCTATATTTTCCCGGCTTGGAATTGCATTTGAACTAAAAGAATCTTCTGATGCGATATTTCACCCGGGGAAATCAGCTGACATTTTTGCAGGTCAACTCAAACTTGGAGTTTTGGGTAGTCTGCATCCTGACGTTTTGTCTCAACTGGACATTGATGCTGCGAATGCTGTGTTTGCAGAATTGGATATAAACGAAATGTCAAAAATCTCTCGAAACCAAGACTTGGTATTTAGAAACTACTCGAGATTTCCAGTTGCTACAAGGGATCTTGCATTCGTGGTAGATATTGATATGCCAGCGAATGAGATTGTAACAATTTTAAAATCAGCCTCAGAAGTAACCACTGTTCTCCTTTTCGACCAATTCACAGGTGAAGATCTTCCAGCTGGGAAGAAATCTTTAGCATTCAGAATTGAATTGCAATCTGATGTGGAAACTTTGAAATCAGAGCGAATAAATAAAGTAATCAACGATTTAGTGGAGAAAATCAATAAAGTTAGTGGCGGAACCCTTCGTGCATAAGGAAAATTCAGATCACTCTCACATCCATCCTCCTCACCCGAGCATGCTGTCCGTTGAGGAGGCACTAACGCGAATATTAGCCTTGACGAAGACGCTTGAACCCGAATCTGTGGGTTTGCTTGAAGCCGATGGGCAAACGTTGGCCGAAAACATATTCGCACAATTCAACTTACCTAGTGCTGATAATTCAGCAATGGATGGTTATTGCGTAAGATCCGAAGATGTCAGAGTTGCCAGTTCAGCCTCAGGGATTACGCTTAAAGTAATCGGTCAAATTCAGGCAGGTGAACTACCTTCGGGAAAGGTGATAGGTCATTCAACAATGCGAATTATGACCGGTGCAGCAATTCCTCCGGGTTGTGATTCAGTTGTACCTTGGGAATTAACTGATGAATCCAGTAGAGGTAATAAAGCAATCGGAGAAATTACAATTTTCCACCCTGCCAAACCGGGTGATCATATCAGGCCTAAAGGTGAGGACATGAATAAGGGAAAATTGGTACTTAGAAAAGGTAAGACACTAAACCCTCCGAGTATCGGCTTATTGTCCTCGTTGGGTTACGATAAGGTGAGTGTGGTTAGAAGGCCTACAGTGGGCATAATTGCTACTGGAAATGAAGTGCAGTCGCCAGGTGAAGAGCTAAAAGAGGGCCATCTTTATGATAGTAATTCTTACGGTATCGCAGCAGCTGTGAAAAGATGGGGTGGAGTCCCTATCCTCATTGGTATCGCCAAAGATAACCTCTCGTCACTGAATGATTTAATTACAAAAGCATTGAGCACCGATTTGCTTGTAACGTCTGCCGGGGTAAGTGCAGGAGCATTTGATTTAGTGAAAAATGTACTAGCGAAGCGTGGGAATATAGACTTTTGGTCGGTCAGAATGCGCCCTTCACGTCCATTAGCGTTTGGTTTGCTCAATTCGACTGCTAATAGGAAAATTCCTCATCTTGGTCTTCCAGGGAATCCAGTTAGCGCCTTAGTTGCATTAGTCGAATTCGGCAAACCAGTGATTGAAAAAATGCTAGGAAAAGAGCTATCTCCTGCTGTCACTGTTGAAGCAATTCTAGATGAACCAATTGTTAATTATGATGGTCGCCGCGTATTTGCGAGAGTTGTTTTAAGCAAAGAACGGGATGGATTGCATGCTAGATTGGCAGGAGCGCAGGGTTCAAATATCCTATCATCAATGGTTGAAGGACAAGGACTCGCAATATGTCACGAAGACCTTAATGTTTTAAGTAAAGGCGAGGTAGCTACAGTACAGTTATTTGATTGGGACGGGTCGGCAAGAATTAATTAAATTTCGTTTGGAGAATATCAATGGCTAGCAAAAAGAGTCTCAAAGAACAGCAGAGTAAAGGGTACACGATCAAACCAGAGTTGATTGAAGCTCAAGGCCGTTCAGTAGGAACAATAGTAGGAGGCAGGCTTTGCCAAGAGGCAATTGACTCATTAGAAAACCCCTCTCTAGTAAGCAAAATGAGCTTCAAAGATCTCAAAAGCCTTGCGAGAAAAGAATGTATTCAAGATTCAAATTACTTGTCGGCAAAAGCTCCAATACTTGAGACTGTTTTTAAAGTATTGCTCTCTGCACCTAATGACACTTTAAGTGAAGATGAACTACATGGCACGATAAATGAACTTTGGATGAACGCTATAAGCCCCAGACATATATCATTGGACGCTTTATCGAAAGTAATAATGCGAGATAGCTATTACGGTATAGTAAAGCTTGGTTAAAGATCAGAAGGATTAGGTTTATCAGGCAGCAGCTTCAAGGCTTTGTTTGGCCACCCCTGTCAATTCTTCGAAAGCCCCGGGATCCGAAAAAGCTAAGTCAGCTAGTAGCTTCCTATCAACTGCAACTTCTGCAAGCTTCAAGCCTCTTACAAATTTACTGTAGGAAAGACCGTGTTCTCTCGAAGCAGCACCAATTCTCAAAATCCAGAGTCTTCTCATATCTCCTTTGCGCTCTCGTCTATGTCGATAAGCGTAGGAAAATGCTTTTAACATGGATTCATGAGCACGGCGATAAAGAGAATGTTTAGTACCACGGTGGCCTTTTGTTATAGCCAACACTTTTTTATGTCGAGCGTGTCGAGTAACACCTCGCTTAATTCGAGCCATTTCTTCTACCTCTTAGCAGTCGGAATCAAAGCGCGTACACGCTTTGTCTGAGTGGGACTCACAGAAACAGTATCCTTATATGCATGGCGTACTGATCTAGGTTTTTTTCGTCGCAAGTGGCTGCTACCTCTCTTCATCCTAACGAGCTTGCCAGACCCAGTTGCTTTAAATCGTCGAGCTGCGCCCTTATGCGTTTTCAGTTTCGGCATCTTCTGAAACATCCAATCCCAAATCCTCTTTGGGTGTGGAATCCCTTTCTTCTTTGTTTTTGCTCCCTGATTGCCTAGAGGGAGCCAATATTATACTCATCATTCTGCCTTCCATAGTAGGAGCTTGCTCTATTTTTGCATCCTCTTTGAGGTTCTCTGCAACTGTTCGAAGCAGGTTCAAAGCCAATTCTGGGTGTACAATTTCTCTGCCTCGAAACAAAACAGAAACTTTCACCTTAGAACCAGACATCAACAATCTCTTAGTTAGGCGCTCTTTGGCCTCTGCATCGTGACGACCAATACGAGGTCTGAATCTCACCTGCCGCATGCTAATTGCCTTACTAGAACGTCGCATCTCGCGTTCCTTCGTAGTCTGAAGGTAGCGGAATTTGCCATAGTCTAGAAGGCGGCAAACTGGAGGTGAAGAATTGGGAGCAACCTCAACAAGATCCAGGTCACGTTCACGTGCCATCGCCAGAGCATCTCGAGTGGCCATCACACCCAACTGCTCTCCCTGCTCATCTACAACCCGAATCTCTGGAATTCGAATTCGATCGTTAACTCTGTAATCCTTAGCTATTTCTGAACACCTGCAGCATATACACTCCTGAGCCGCCTAATATACCACAAGATAGAGCCCTAGGCTTGATTTAATTAAAACTATTTTTGAGTTCCTAGTTTTGGTTCAGTACCAGACATGAGTCTACGTAAATTATCTCGATGCATCCAAATTATAATTGACCCCATGACAACAGAATAAAGCAAATACGCAATTGGTGAGTCATTAACAATTGTTTTGATTGAAAATACCACTATTACAGCCAGAACAGAGACTACTGATCCAACAGATACGATTCTCCCAATTGCAACTATTGGGATAAACACTAATAACCCAATTAGTCCTGCCCATATATCCATTGCTCCCGATGTCCCAACTCCTGGTGCAATACCTCTTCCTCCTTTGAAACCTGCAAATACAGGCCAAATATGCCCGATGATTACAGATGCTGCTACTGCTGAATGAATCCATGGATCTGGCGTCAATGATTTGGTAATTAGTACCGCCAAAACCCCCTTACCTGCATCTGCTAGTAGTACGGCTATAGCTACTCCACGACCACCTACTCGCATTGAATTGGTCATTCCTGTCTTGCCACTACCGTAACTACGAATATCAATACCGAATCGTGCCTTGATTATTAAAAGACCCCAAGGAATACTTCCAACAAAATAACCCAAAGCAACTAGCCACCAAGAATTCAAGTTTTTGCCCTCCCCGTCCTGCGCATTGTTCTCCGAGCATCTAAGCCAGTCCGATGGCCTCCTATTACGTGCAATTTATTTTTCCCTCGAAACTCAAGACGTAAGTGAGTTCCTTCATAATCGAAAACTTTCCTTATTTCGTTTTCTAAATAACGTTCATATGAAAAGTGCATTAAGGAAGGGTTATTGCAATAAAAAACAAATGTTGGTGGAGCCACAGATTCTTGTTTGACTCGGTATATTTTAAGAACTCTCCTACCATCCTTCGGAGGTAGGTGTCTCGCAATAGCATCCATTACAACTCTGGTCAACTGCGACGCAGGAGCCCAATTCAACCGCTTGGCATAGACTTCGAAAGCAGTTCGAAGCATATGGCTTATTCCTTGATTTTCAAGCGCTGCAGTAACTACAACTGGCACGTAGTCCATAAAGTGTAGTCTTCTTAGAACAATTCTTCTTGCATCTCTGCTGGTAAGTTCTTCACCATGAGTGTCTTGGTATAGGTCAGCTTTATTAACAACTACAATAACAGCTTTGAACGACTCCATAGCTAAACCAGCAATATGCAAATCTTGAGACGTAGCTATCTCCATTGCATTCAAAACTATTATTGCTACATCGGATCGATCAACCGCACTCATGGACCTTAAGACGCTGTATCTTTCAATGCCAGGTTGCACAGATCCTCTTCGTCGAATCCCCGCAGTATCAACCAATAGTGCTTTTT
>CAYMJY010000009.1:0-41886 GCA_964391355.1 uncultured Dehalococcoidia bacterium
ATGGATTAGTTACAAATGGTACATGTGAACAGCATTTAGCAATATATGAAAGTTCACTTACTGGCAAAGAAGTAGAGAATCAAATCTCTGGGGTAGTCAACAAGTTGCATGAACAGGGCAAAATCCCTTCACTAGCAGTTGTGACGACCAACCTTGTATTAGAGGCAATGAATCCGGGTGTGTATTGTTTTCCTGAAGAAACAATAGAAGAACTAACCGGCATTTTATTAATGGCTAATAATCCAAAAACTCCAGGCACCGATTCATCTTTCAATAGTTGGTACGATGATGTTCATCGATTGGATATCCAAAATACAGGTTTGTTTGCCACGATGAATCGATTCAAGTCAGTAACTGATCATGAAATTCAGTACGTCAATTTGTATGAGACAAAGTTGAAAGATGTATCTATCGCTTTAACAGGACTTAACGATTTCAGGCCTAAGTGGGAAGAAGCGGGAACACTGTACGCAGATAGAATTAATACTTTACGTGGAGCGTATCAATTAAGGTCTTCTTTTCCTGCTTGATCACGCAAACCCTGAGCTGAAAAAGAACGACTAATTGCTTGATACCTACTGCTCATATTTAACTTTGAGTACATGTTGTTGATATGATTCTTAACTGTTTTGAGTTCAATTACCAACTCTTCAGCTATCTCTTGGTTTGAATAGCCGTTTGAAATAAGCTTAAAAACATCCACTTCTCTTGGTGTTAAGATTTCAAAATCATTTGGACGAATCATTTGCTGAACTGATTCTGGTATGAACCTTTGTCTGTAAATTTCTCTGATGATAGTTCCAAAAAATAACCCAATCCCAACTATGAGACCTGCCCAAAAAACCATAAGTCCAAAATTTATATCCCCTGCTCGTTCGGTTGAATGACGCAAAGTAACAACGATTACTAGAGAGGCTGATAAAAAGAGCGTAAGTATTAATCCTTTTAGAGGGGCATACCTTACGGCAGTTTCTACCGCAACCAATACTAAAATTGCATAAATAGATGGGCCTAAAGCGCTCGGTGCCACGAATATAACGATTAGAGCAATGGTTGAGTCTACCAGCGTGGCTATAAACCCAGTGATTCTTTGCGAATTGATAGATCTAGATCGTTTTGTTAAAACAATGACAAAGCAGTTCCCTGAAAGTATAAAAACCAAAAGTAATACTGCTTCATTTAACCCAAACTGAGCACCAAGGGTTAATACAAAAAGACCTAATGTAGCAAACCACCTTGCCTTAATTAATGATTTCTCAAGTCTTAATCTTAATGGATCGATATTAATAACACTTTGACTGGTTTGAGAATTTCCCATGCTATGGTCCTTGGTTAAATCCCTTCACAGAAGTATCTGGTGATTTCAATATAACAGTTGAGTTATCAAGAAAAAGAGGAAGTTCTTGTGTAATTCTCACGTAAAGTTCATGTGTGAGGTCGAGATCATTTTTGTTGTAATTAACCATAAGCTGGGGTTGGTTGTTCCAAGTTTCATAATTTTTTTTGTGATCCCATTCCAGCTTACTACTCCCAAAGGTGTATTTACTCAATCTGTCTAAACTTATAGGGTATCCGCTTTGGTTTTTTATCTCGGCAAAAATATCGTAGTGGTTGAATATATGAAGACTTCTGTTTAGAGTTTTTTTGAAAAAATAGTCAAGCAATGGCAGATCAAACTTTGTCCCATTGAATGTAACAATAGTTCCTTGGTACGAGCAGAGTGTATCAGCCAAAGTAGAAATAGTACGTGGGTCTGAGCCATAAAAACTATACAAGGATTGTGTTTTTATGCCCGTGAATAATAAATCAAAACCTACAGGAAATTGACTCCAATTCCCTCCAGCAGTTTCTATATCAAGTACCAAAAACTCATCTTTATTCATTTTGTTTACTCATCTATGAAATTTTAGCTGTAGAAGCATCGACCAATTCGATTCTCTTTAGTAGATTATCAATGTTTTATTTGATGAGGGAAGTTGTAACACATGATCCTTTTGGTCTCGAATGTACAGCGATCGTCCTGGAAAGCAATTGTAGAAGAAATTCTCGTGTTCTCAGGATTCGTTATGGCAATTCTACTCACTAATTATGCTCTGAACTCAGTTCCTAACGTGAAACTTTTTGATTTCCTTGTATTTTCTGCTGGATATTTACTCGGATTTAGACGTGGAGCTGGAATTGCTGTAACTTCTTGGTATATTTATGGTCAAGCTAACCCTTGGGGTTCAGTTTCCTTTGATTTACTTGTTACCTTAATGGCTTCAGAAATAATTTATGCAGCAGCTGGGGCGTTCTGCCGGCATCAATTAAACAAAAATCAAACGGCATTGCGATTTCCAAAAACAGCGATGTACTTTTTGCTTTCAGCGATAATTTGCACGACCTTATACGATTTATCTACTAACATTCACACGGGACTAATATGGGCAAGTCTATCAGGGTCAGGGAACCATGCTCGTTGGATTTTAACTAGCGTTTTAGGCTATGGAGCTTTGATATTTTATGCACTACATTTGCTTTCGAATGCCATAATTTTCACAACGCTAGGTCCAGTTCTTTTGAAAAAAATAACAATTGTTAATCGACCATAGATGAAACATCAACGAAGTAGATATAAAACCGCATTCTTGGCGGCATTAATCCTTTCTATCCTTTTAGTTAGTTGTAACGAAGCGAAAACCACACCGGTTCGAACAATAGAAGCTAGTGTCCTGATCGAATTAAATCAGCATGAACCCCGTTGGTTTCGTGATGTGAAAATTAGCACAGGGACAAATGTGTATCAATTACTTGAGATTGTAACGAACCAACAGATCAAATCTAAATGGTATCCACAGTACAATGCACACTTTGTAACTTCGGTTTTTGGGATTGAGAATGAGAATAGTGAGTATTGGGCAATTTATGTTTGGGACGAGCAATTTTCTACTTGGAGACTATCGACATCCAGTGCGGATGCATTAGTTGTAGAAGATGGACAAATTATTGCTTGGGCTCGAATAGATCCTCAATCAGAAAAATATAAGCACCCCTCAAGTACTCCTTGAGTTACTGATTTTTGGGGTTTATGGGTTCAGCAGGATCTTCTTCGGGTATGAGTAGAAGCTGTTCTGAATTTATACGCTCTCGGTCTTCACGCTTTTGCCTGACTCTTGTTCCGTAAACAATCGCCAAAGAATAAATTACAGCCCCCGCGGGAACACCCAATAGTGCGCCAGGAATATCAGCCAACCGTGCACCAATAATCACTGCAACTACGACTAAACCAGCTGGCATTCTTACTGCATGACCCAAAATTCGTGGGGTCAAAAGATTTAGCATGATTTGTTGAACGAATAACAAGGTGATCAGAACTATCAAGAAAGTTACTAAATCTCCAGCAAGTGCCGCGACAATAAGTGGCAAGGCAAGTGCTAAGTAATCACCAATAAAAGGTATGGCAAGCAAAAGGCTAGCTATAATTGCGCTTGGAAGAGCGGCTGGGAGATCAGTTACCATCATTATAGTAGCAACGCTAACCCCATAAATTAACGAAACAAGCAACATCCCTCGTATGTAGCCATGGAAAATACCATCAAACGTCCGAAGAACTAGCCGTACTTCTTCCTCAGCCTTAGGAGGAAGTACAGTTAAGGCAGTGTTTAAACGACGCCCACCGTCTAGTACTACATAAAATGATAAAACTATTACTAGACCAATCCTGAAAAGTGCAGAGCCGATAGCTTGAACAATCGATACAACATTGTCAGCAAGATAGTTAACTGCTTGAGATAAGAGCTCTTCTATGGATACTTCAGATCTATACCTACTAGCCAAGTCTATCTCCATGCCGAAACGGCTGAAAAATCCTTCTATTCCTTCAAGCCAATTAGGTATCCTACCCACTAAATTAGGCAAATTATCGACGAGATCTAATAACTGATTGGCTGCTGCTGGTAGAACTAGTAACACAAAATCAGCTACGAGAATTATTAAAGCAAGGTATATTAAGACAATGGCTAGAGGGCGTCTCATGTATGGAACGTTCATCAGGCCATTGACGAAGTGGATCAATACCGAGCCAACCAACCACCCAAAAAAGATGATCATTATCAGATCGCCCATGAAACCCCATAAGCGAGCCAAAGACTGTACCAGATAAACACATGCAGCAATAACAACAGAAATGGTTGCTGCCTTTACCCAAAAACTACGTTCATTCATACTTATATTGCCGAATATGCTTCCTATAAGAATATAAATAGGACGATATTGTACACTTCTCGTGAGTCAAAGCTATGATTTCATTTTTAAACTGGTTTCTTTAAACATTTTGAAGTTGTTTTAATAAGACCATAGGATCTGAAGTAGGTAATTGACATTGAAATTCAAGACACAAGAATGCAGTAGGTTGGTCATTTACTAAAGAACGGTTCGCAAAGAGTGGAGATTTAAAAAATGTTGCTTCAGAAGGATTCCACCCTACTAATAAAGTGTTAGGGCTGAAGAGTGAGTGGACTGCTTGTTTAAGAGAAAGCGTTTCATCTTTATTTTTATCACCAGCTATTGCGACAACACTGATTTTTGATGCAGAAAATTCCAAAACAGTTAACCAGTTACCATGGCCATGAGGGTAATTTAGCATTGCTGATCCTGCGGAATTGAGCAACTGCTTTGCATAAAGTTCAAACTCTTTTTCACCTGTTATCTGTGCAAGCCAAAATAAACATTTAGTAGCTGTAGATGCTCCACTAGGAGTTGGGCCATCGAATAATTGACTTGGCCTTACAAACAATGACTCTTGATTTATGGAAGTATCAAAAAACCTAGCGCTAGACTTTTCATAAAATAAGTCAATCATTTGTTTGGTAAAGTTATAAGCATGCTTTAGCCATACCTGATCAAGTGTCGCTTCATGCAGATTTATGAATCCTTGAATCAGACTACCGAAATCTTCTAAATAAGCTTCTTGTTTATGAATACTATTTCGCCAAATCCTGCTTAACCCATTCTCTTGGTGTAGACGGTCAATAAAAAATGAAGCAGTTTTAATTGCTATTTCCCTGTAGTCCTCACGGCAAAATATTTGTGAAGCTTGAGCAAATGCCTGAATTGCTAACCCATTCCATGCAGTGACAACTTTGTCATCTATAGAAGGATGTTCTCTTTTCAGCCTTTCTTGAAACAAGGCGTCTCTTGAAGAATTGAGTTTTCCTGAAATAGATTTACTATAATTTAGCGAGTGAAGGATATTAGTGCCTTCCCAATTCCCTTGACTTGAAATTCCATAATATGCTTCAAATGGTTTAAACCCACCACCAAGCACCTTTTCAATCTCCAATGAGTCCCAGGTATAAAATTTCCCTTCAACTCCGTCAGTATCTGCGTCTTGTGATGAATAAAACCCACCAGCAGGATGCAGCATTTCACGAATTAAATAATCTAAAGTTTGCTCCGAAATCTGCCTGTATTTTGCGTCCCCTGTAAGTTGAAAAGCTTCAGCATAAACAATTGCAAGTAGAGCGTTGTCGTATAGCATTTTTTCAAAGTGTGGAATTTTCCACGCCCTGTCGACTGAGTACCTATGGAAGCCACCACCTAAATGGTCATAGATTCCTCCATTCGATAAAGAATCGAGTGTGGTGGTAAGCATTTTTAAAGAATCAGAATCCTGGGTTCTCTTGTAATAAGATAATAGAAATTTCAATACCAATGGTTGTGGAAATTTCGGTGCAGAGCCAAAACCTCCAAAATCAGGATCGTATAAATCCTTCAGCTTTAAAAAAGCGTTAGATAAGACCCAATCCGCATTTTGATCAGATGACTGGTCGGAGTTCACAATTTGAAAAACGGCATCAGTGAGTGCTCTAGCACTATCGTTCACATCTTCTCGACGATTAGCGTATGCCTCTTTAATGGAATTAAGAACCCTGTCGAAACCGGGGAGGCCCCTTGAATCTTTGGGAGGGAAATAAGTGCCACCGTAAAACGGGAGTTTATCGGGTGTCAAAAATATAGTAAGAGGCCACCCTCCATGACCGGTTAAAGCTTGAACTGCGTTCATATATATAGAATCAATATCCGGTCTCTCTTCACGGTCAACCTTAATGCATACGAAATTAGCATTCATGATTTTTGCAATTTCAGGGTTCTCAAATGATTCATGGGCCATCACGTGACACCAATGACATGAGGCATACCCTATACTTAGAAGTATCGGCTTGTCTGAATTCCTTGAAAGAATGAAGGCTTCCTCACCCCATGGAAACCAATCAACGGGGTTATCAACGTGTTGTAGCAAATAAGGGGAAATTTCGCTCTTTAGTCTGTTACTCATAAATACACATAGTTAAATTCGCAGTAAATTATGAAAGAGTTCTTAATTTTCTAATTAATGGTTGCAGTTTATCTACTACACTGTTGATTTCTTCTAGGGTATTGCTTGGTCCCAAGCTTAAACGCAGGCTGGAGCGTGCTAAATCGTTAGAAAGGCCCAATGCTAAAAGCACATGCGAAGGCTCTAAAGAAGCAGCCGAGCACGCACTCCCACTTGATGCAGCGATTCCTAATAAATCTAGGCCTAATAAAATGGGTTCGCCTTCGACCCCTTTGAAGGAAAAATTAACATTGTTGGGTAATCGATTTTCGTAATCTCCGTTTAGCTGACAATTATCTATTCTTTCAAAGATGGAGTTAATCAAATGGTCCCTAATTGCTGAGACGTACTCAAAATTTTGAGTGCGGTTTTCAGCAGCTAATCTGAGAGCAGTGCTCATTCCAACTATACCGGCAACATTTTCTGTTCCCGCTCGCCGATCGCGCTCTTGTGAACCCCCTACTTGGGTTGGTATGAAAGGAGTATTTCTTCGGATGAAAAGTAATCCCACTCCTTTAGGTCCTTCGAATTTATGAGCTGAGAGACTTAACAAGTCGACTCCTAGTTTGTTGGTATCTAAATCTAAGTACCCAGCTGCCTGTACGGCATCGGAGTGAAATGCGATTTTAGTTCCATATTGTGTTTGTTTAGATTTGATAATTTCAGAAATCTCTGAGATTGGTTGAATACTTCCAATTTCATTATTTGCATACATGATACTGACTACAGTTGTCGTACTCTTTATGCTTGATTGCAACGCATCAAGATCCACTAACCCTTTAGAACTAACTGGTAAATAGGTAACTTCAAAACCTAAGGTTTCCAGAAGCTCACAGGCGTATAGGACCGCATGGTGTTCGATAGATGTTGTTACAATGTGATTACCGTTAGCTTTCAAGGCTAGGGCTGCTCCCATGATTGCTGAATTATCTGATTCGGTGCCACCACTAGTAAAAACTACCTCACTCGAACGAGATCCGAGCACGTTAGCGCAAATTTGCCTAGCATTATCTAAAGCCTGCCTAGCTTCTTGGGCGATAGAATACATAGATGAAGGATTACCATATGATTCAGTCAGGTAAGGGTACATAGCCTCTAAGACAGCTGTCGAAATTGAAGTAGTGGCAGCATGATCTAAGTAAATCGGCTTACTATTTTGTTTCATTTTCAATCACTTAATTAGCCAGAAGGTTTCCAGTAGGATTTCTCCTCATTTTTTGAGAGGAATACCCAATCATTTTGTATACAAGCTTAGCTGCAGTATAAGCACATGCAGTTGGGCCTTCATTAGGAGCAAGTTCCATCACATCAAAACCTACAATGTTTTTTTGCTCTGACACACTTCGTAATAAATGCAAAATTTCCCACCAACCCATACCACCTGGCTCGGGAGTCCCTACTGCAGACATAATTGAGGGATCCAGCACATCTAAATCTATACTTATATAAACATTAGACGACAAAGAATCAATTATAGAATCTATAGATTCTATAGGCTCGGAGTTTCTTGGACAAAAAGGAATCTTAGATTCTTGTATGTAGACCATTTCATCAGAAGTCAAGCTGCGCACACCTACTAGAGAGACAGGTGAGAAATCCATAATCCTTCTTGAAGTACATGCATGAGAGTATTCCCACCCTTGATATTCATTTCGTAGGTCTGCCTGAGCATCGAATACAAGAACGCTTAAGTCGGTGACATTTCTCGAGAAACTTTCTACAGCTCCAGCAGATAACGAGTGCTCACCGCCAATCATACAAATTAAAGGAACTTCCTGATGCAGTTCATCAATTTTGCTAGCAACTAAATGGGACATTGCTGCCGGATCATCAAGGTTGCTATCCAGGAAAGGGAGAGTATGAATTCCTAGAGTGCAAGTTTCGAAATCCAACTCACTATCGTAATCTTCCATTTCTGCAGAAGCTTCAATTATTGCAACAGGCCCTAATTCAGTCCCAGATTTGAAAGAAACTGTTTTCGAATAGGATACCGGAAGAATTGCGGCAAATGATGTGCCTAGTTGGTGTTTTTTGGGGTCTAAATCAAGAAAAGTTTTGAAGTCTGAGGTCACGAGGCGTCACCTTTTCAAACTGGCTTTTTGAAGTCAGAAAGTGATATTGTTTCCGTAATTTCATTTCGCTCAATTCCAATAATGTCCTCTGCGATAAGTGGATCAATGTGCTCAATTCCTCTATCAAGAAGCCAATGTTTCATTTTCCCGATAGAGAAAATACTTGGAATCTGTTTTAGCGCTAAGTCCGAATCAAAATCTTTGCATGAGAACACATCAATGTTTATGTAATTTCTCTCTGGGAAAGTGTGAACGCTAATATGGCTTTCTGCAATTATTACAAAACCGCTAACGCCCCAGTCTTCCGGTTTTATTCCTTTGTATATTTTAACGGATGGAGCAATTATTTTGGTCATACCTATCGCATCAGGATAGGAATCGAGAAATTCCAAAACCTTTGAAGAATCAGCAATTTGATCAGCGTCACAATCGAAGCCATCTATAATTAAGTGCAAATTATCACCGCGCTTACCGATCATTAGATTTAATACAGAACAACAAGGATAACAGTCTCCTAATTTGGCGACAACGATATATTAATTCAAGTACGAATATCATTAATCCCAGTAAATTTAAAGTTATACTTGTTTCCTAGGAGGTTTCCGAATGAAGGCCGAAATTATTGCTATTGGTAGCGAATTGCTGATGGGTGAAACTCAGGATACCAATTCCGGTTGGTTAGCGGTACGTATGCCTGAATTGGGTTTACAACTTCAGTGGGTTACGGTCGTAGGCGATGATTTGAGCCATTTGACAGAAATACTAAAAAAGGCCTGGGTTAGATCTGACTATGTTTTTACTATAGGCGGATTAGGACCTACGCTTGATGATCTTACTAGGGAAGGCATCGCAAGTATGTTATCTGAGGAAATCACGGAAGATCCAGAATTGGTTAGATGGCTTGAGGATAGTTTCGCAAGGAGAGGTTTAGGAAGCATGCCTAAGCAAAATTTACGACAGGCTTGGGTCATTCCCTCAGCAAAACCCATTAAAAATCAAATGGGCACTGCTCCTTCTTGGTGGGTTGAGCGCGATAACAAGGTTCTGGTAACTATCCCAGGCCCTCCAAATGAGCTGATGAACATGTGGAACACGGAAATATACCCAAGAATTCAAGACCGGATAGATGGAAGCGTCATAATGGCACGCACTTTCAAAACAATCGGACTTTCCGAAGCAGCAGTGGATGAGATGGTTAATGAAATTTACAAAATGCCTGGTATTGAGTTGGGTTGCTATGCGAAAGCCGATGGAATTTACCTTAGAGCAATTGCACGTGCAGAAAACCAAAATGCAGCGAAATCCTCATTGGATCGAGCAGATGAGGCTATTCGACCTATTCTGGGTGATTTCCTTTGGGGAACAGATGATGAATCACCTGAGGAAAGGGTTGCTGAACTATTAAAATCATCTAAGTTCACGGTGAGTGTTTTCGAATCGCTAACTGGTGGTCTTATTACCAGCACAATCACTGAGGTGCCAGGCTCATCAGATTACTTATTAGGAGGTATGACTGTCTATTCGAACCAGTCAAAGGTTAAGGCAGGGGTTCAGTATGAGCTAATAGAAAAATATGGTGCGGTTTCTGCGGAGACAGCTAGTGCAATGGCAGAAGCCGCATGTACTTACTTTGGTTCAGATTGTGGCATCGGCGTCACTGGAGTTGCTGGGCCTGCTATGCAACCTGGTGAAAATATAGAACCAGGCACAGTTTTTATAGCTATCGCACATCCAAAAGGTGTTGAGGTTAAGCAGTACAAATTCCCACCCAGAAGGACTCTGGTTCGAGGAAGAACTGTCACGCAGGCACTACTGCAGCTTGCTCAAATTCTGCAGATAAATCAATATGCTGAATAAAATGAATAACCACCCTAAAAATACCAAAATCATTCTTGCTGCAAATAATTCAACTCAAGTGCATTCGAGCCCCATACCATTGGGCGTAAGAGCAGGAGATTTTATTTTTCTTTCAGCATTACGTGGTGTTAAACCAGGCACTCCATACGTTGAAACCTCAGATCCAAATGATCAGGCAAAACAACTTTTTATGAATTTTGAAGACACATTAAAATCTTTGAACTTAACATTTGAAAATGTTGTCAAAGTTGCTGTTTACATGAAAAACCTTCAACGTGATCGTTCAGTTTTCAACAAGTTTTGGAAAGTAAGCTTTGGCGAAAGTCCACCTGCCAGGCACGCAGTTCAGGTTTCGGATCTTGGTGATGAAAAAGGACTTACGCTTTTTCTTTTAGATATTACAATTTATGACCCTGCTTAATAGATAAGTAATAAATTACACAGTCAAACGTCTATAAAGGGCAGGTAATCTTCTCGGCAATTCCATGACATCAGGAACCACTTCATAGCCCATATCACCTGCCATAGTTCGCATATAGTCGTGGCCTTGTCGATCAACGGTCAAACAAAAAGGAGTGATGTCTTTTTGACGAGCTTCCATTAACGCCATTCGTGTGTCTTGAACGGCATATTCTTTTTCTACTCCTTCTCTGCTATACCCTCTGTCTTGTGGTCGACCGTCAGAAACCACGAACAAGAATTTTGTTTTTGCGTCCAACTGTTCTAATTTAGAGGTTGCGTGCCGAATGGCAGGGCCCATACGTGTAGCATGTAAAGGTGAAATTTTGTCTAAGCGTCGCTTAATCCTGTCTGACATTTGCTCTTCGACTTCTTTGATTACATAAAATTCTACGTTTTCACGGCCAAAACCTGAAAATCCATAAACACCATATCGGTCGCCAATTGCGTCCAAAGCAGTCATCAGTAAGACCATAGATTCCTTTTCGACATCTATAATCCGTTTATATTGCCTTTTCGTGGTTTCGCCTCTTCTGCTACGTAACCACATGGTGTAGGCCACCGGATCGGTTGGAACATCCCATCCTTCACCGGTTTTTTTGGTTTCTTCAACTGCTTCTGCTGTAGAGGCACTCATGTCCAATAAAAATACAACTGCTACATCTCGTTCTGCCTTATTTCTTCTCCAATAGATACGATCATCAGGTGTTTTACGAGCTCTAATATCTATCATCGCATCTAATGCCGCATCAAAATCAATATCTTCACCTTCTGGTAAATGTTTCACTCTTCTATACATTTCAGGGCGAATTGATTCAAATTGACGACGAATTTGATCCATGAGTCCGGAGTGAGCCTGTAGAGTCTCTTGGAAAAATGTGGGTTCCCCTGACGCAATTACTTTTTCTTGGACAACACACCACCGGGGCCTGTAATCACTTGCTCTAAAATCCCACTCATCATAAACATACGAACGTGGTTCTACGGCTTCAAGTGATCCACCTTCTTCGTCAGAATGTGCTATATCAGAATGGCCAGAACCTTGAGTTTGCGGAGGGAGGTCAGGTCCATTCTCCTTCATTAAATTATCAGCCATCGTTGTTAGGTTTGATTCATCCCCGAGTTCAATTTCTACACTATCCCTGAGTAATTGCTCGAGATCTTCCTTTGTTAGCGACTCAAGTTCACCATTCTCATTTATATCTGAACTATCATTTCGCATCATAGATAATAGTTGAGCCATCTCAGGCTTAAACTCTCCCCTGTAATCTACGTCTTCCGGTGATTCATATTCTTCAGTCTCTTCATTAGAATTTTCACCAGGTTGGTTGAAGAAATTTAAAAAATCTTCCATTTCTGGAGTTTCAGCTAAACTTTCACTTAAATCTTCATCTTCCCATTGCTCAGGAGGTACTTGCTCGTTGGGAAGAGCAGCAATTATTGCGTAAATTCTCAATGCTGCTTCAGCACTGTCTTCTACAGAACTGAGATCGTTTTTCATTAAATTAATTAACCCTGCTATAGATTTTGCCTGTTTTGCATAATCTTGAGGGATAGGGATTGTTTTATTTGTTCCTGAAAGGCTCAGCTGGATTAATAACTCTACCATCGCTTGCTGCAAGGGCATTTCGTGAGGCTTTGGACGCTCTTTTAATGCAGAAGTTTGAACTTTTTCATAATGAGGTGCAAGGCCTAAATATCGAGTGGTGACTTGGTAGTCCGTTCTAGTGTCCTCAACTACAGAAAAGATATCAGATCCCAAAGTTCTATTCGGGAATAGATTAAAGAAGCGAGCCATAGATGTAGGGAATTGGGAATTTGAAGTTCTTTCAATTTTGTTTCTCAAATTATCAAAAACAGTGGAAGGTTTTTTAAAATCAAAATCAAAAGAGCCAAATTCGATATGCCCTATCTGATGTGTTGTAACAACTTTGAGCCAGAAAAAGTTATCAATTTTCTTGGAATACCGATCAACTGATGAAGGCAGGAAAATTCGAGATCCATCAGTTGTGGGTTGCTCGATCTCGACCCAACCAATGTTTTTATGCGTAAGTTCGGAACTAGCATCCAGTTCTATAGATGAGCCGGCCAATGCTGTAGCATACGCTGATAATAACGGTTTAACTCTATCTAACTCTACAGTAGAAGATAGTGATTCGAGTGCTTGTTCCGCGCGTATCGATTCAATCCTAAAAAAGGCAATTCCCGCGTCAAGGTTGCTTTCTGTAAGAGAAATACCCTGCGAATACCAGTGCTCAAATTGAATGCTGCTGATTCGCTGAAGGACCGTAGGAGTGTTCTTAAGAAATGCTGAGACCAGCTCAGTAGAGAGCTCGGCAAGATGTTCTGCTTTGTTGATAACCTGAGAATGTTCGTTTTTTGGTATCAATGATAAAGATTGGGTAGTCTCACTTACAAACATTGCGATGTTAGCTAAACCATTGCGTGCCATAGTTTCTGTTAGCGCATAAATTTTCGAACGTAATGGTTTGTCGACAGTGCTAGATACTCGACCTGCTGCTTCAAAACAACCTCTAACTTCTCTCCATGACCCATCTACAACGGCAGTAGCCAAAGAAATTAATTCTTCTCGTTCAGAAATTGTGGGAAAAACCCGCTGGCCTAAATGTAAACAATCAGCAGCTAGGTCATAAGATCTCGAAGATAGTGCGTCTACAAGGCTAACGAAGTTTTGCAATTCCCTGAAATTCAGACTTGACATGAGATCAGGACTTGAGTCGAAGAACCTAGAAGCTAAGCTTGCAGATTTCCACGTACCCCGTGAGAGGCCTCTACCTAAAGAAGCCCATGTAGAAATATATCGAAGTGGCAACTGCGCAAAAACACCGGGACTTGCGCGAAAATAAGCTGATGCCATTGTTGGGGATTCATTGCAAAGCTCTATCCCACTGTCTACCCAACGTTGGAACTGAGGATAACTTAACTGGCCTATGAGCTTTGGGCTAGCTCTAAAGTATTCGGAAGCAGGTTCCCATGCACGAGCAGTTTGGCGAGCAATCCTGATACCTTCCTGAGCCCATCTCAACTTTTCAGAATCAGTGACTGCATCGTCTAGAAGTGAAAGTGAATTTTCAAATGCACCCTGCAAAGTATTGGGGTATTTCTTGATTTCTGTAATTACATGATCCATTTAAATACGAATGCTTTCTTCAGCTGTTATTGAGATTCCCTTATTCTTGGCTTCGAATATTAATTCTAGTAATTGGTTTATGATTTTAGCTGTTGCCCCATAAATCAACTTATCTTTATAGGCAAAACTGAGAGTTTCTTCTAACTCTTGTAAAAAGTTCAACCGGGCCTCGTGACGTATATTTTTAGGATCGAGGAGTTCGATTAATGGAACTTCAATTACTTCCTGAACTTCATCTACTGAGACTTTAAATTCATAAGGTGATGGAATTATGCCTACTATTGGAGATACAGCATAGCCAGTTCTGGTGATGACTACATCTAAGCGCCCAAGTACAGTAACATCTGTAGCTTGAATCCCCATTTCTTCATGTGCTTCCCGCAGAGCACATGCTTGAATGTCCACATCCTCAGGTTCTAAGCGACCTCCAGGAAAAGCAATTTCATTTTTGTGTTCTGCAACAGTGGATGAGCGTAAATTTAGTAAAATCTGCCAAGAATTGTTTTTCCAGAAAAGAGCAACCAATACACCTGCGAACTTAACATCAGAAGTTAAAGATTCTGAATTTGAATTGGCAGATAAACGGTTACTCAAAAAATCCTTTAATGTTCCGTCATTCATTGGTAGTCACCAAAATATAAAAGTACATTAAACTTAAGGGAAAATAGAGGTTACGACTTCCGTCACACTCTCTTGAATTTCATGATCGTCTGTAAGGCCCCAAACAATTGCGACTTCACAAGCTCTCCTTGGTGTAATTCCTTCATTGATAAGCTTTCCAGCATATATTAAGAGGCGTGTGCTTACTCCCTCAGGCAATGTTTGACCACGTAAGTTGCGTATTTTCTCACCGAGAAGCGCCAGCTGCGATGCTGTTGATTTATCAACCCCAGCCTCATGTTCTATGATTGGACCTTCGAGGTTTGCTGGAGGGAAATCGAATTCGATTGCTATAAACCTTTGGCGCGTAGAATGTTTTAAGTCTTTAAGCGCAGTTTGATAACCTGGGTTATAAGAAATCACCATCAAAAAATTGGGATGAGCTTCAATAACTTGTCCCAGTTTTTCAACATGAAGCAAGCGTCGGTGATCCGCAAGAGGATGAACTAAAACAGTAGTGTCCTTCCTTGCTTCAACGATTTCATCTAAATAGCAAATGCCACCTGATTTAACGGCACGCGTCAGAGGTCCATCTATCCATCTGGTTCCATCACCCTCAAGAAGGTACCTTCCAACCAAATCACTTGCAGTCAAATCTTCGTGACAAGCAACTGTGACTAAAGGAATCTGACCCTTAATTGAACCCTTTTTCCCAGAAGAATCCTTGCCAAGCCTCCAAGCCATATGTTCTACGAATCTTGTTTTGCCAGACCCAGTTGGTCCTTTTAAAAGCACAGGTACTCGTTGTCTATATGCTGATTCAAATATCGTTATTTCATCTGCCACTGGCAAATAAAATGGTTCATTGTTTACGAAATATTCTTCAACATTTTGCGTTCTGTTATCGTTTAATGTTTTACTTGTCATTCTGTCCTCTATGTAGTCTTCTCTGTACCCATGTTTTATCTATACTGGCTTTAAACTCTGAAAGGCTACCTTTATTTTCGATTATTACATCCGCTTTTTCAGTGAAAGTTTTTGCATTTCCTTGAGCTTTGATCCAATTTTCAGCTTTTTGTACATCAAACCCTCTATTTTTAATGAGCCTTTCGAGCGTTAGATTTTCGGGAGTTTCTATGGCCCAAATTTCATCAAATAAGTCTTCCCATTTCGCTTGAAACAATAATGGTACCTGAATTACAAGAGTACCTGCGTGAGAATCGCGCAAAACGTTTATCTTATGTTGTATTTTTTCACGAATTAGCGGATGTAATACACTATTAATTTGCTCCATAACATCCGAGTTTTCAACCAGTGCCTTGCCTAATAATGACCTATTAATTGATCCGTCTTTAGACAAGATTTCTTCCCCTGCTATCTTTACTAAAGACTTCAGTACGTCAGACCCAGGTGGGTACAAATTATGAGCTTCTTGATCAGCATCAATGATTTGGGCCCCTTTGGAAGCCAGTGCGTTAGCAGCTTCCGTTTTGCCACTCCCTATAGATCCTGTGAGTCCGATTACGAACAACTAGTCCTCGTATAAATAACAAAAGTCTTAACTTATAGCCAATTGTGGATTGTACCACGGCAAATAAGATAAGTATGGAAAAAGTATAATTTTACCTACTTATTTGGGTAAAATTACGACAGTGAGAAATCGTGAGATACAAAGCAACATTAGAAAAACAACAATTGAGGGACAACTCTTTATACTTACTCGATTTTGACCAAGTTAGAACGTCTGTGGCTGATTTGACATCATTTCCTGCATCTAGAGAGTTGGCGCTTAGTTTAGAGCCCTCCTATGATCCGGAAATTGTAAGAGTAACAAAATTAGAAACATTCGAAGCGTCACAAATTATTGAACATAGGTCCGGTAATCTTATTTCAATGGAACGTGATATACGACCAATTATCGAAAAGGGGTATAAGAGATCTTTGTTGACTGGTGAAGAAATTCATGCAATTTCGGTGTTCATAGATGCTGCAATTAGCACGAAGAGGATAGGTGTTAATAAAACAATAAAGACGCCTAACATTCGACAACTTTCAAAGTCGATACCTGATTTGAGTAAGTTAAATAAAGAAATCAAGATAAAAGTCGCAGCAACTGGTGAACTACTGGATGGTGCTTCTCCGCTACTTAGAGAATTACGTGTGATTTCACGTTCTTCATACCAAAGTGCGACGAACTTAATTCAAAAAATCGCAGGAAACGTAGAAAGCAGCCTGCAACAAAGCATAGTTACAGTGAGGGATGATAGATTAGTTCTTCCAATAAAATCCGAACTTCGAACGAACGTACCTGGTGTAGTGCATTCTGTTTCGGATTCGGGTGCCACATTATTTATTGAACCAATGGAGGTTATTGAATTAAATAACCTCTGGCGTGAACAAGTTGCCCAAGAAAAAGAAGAAGCAGTCAGAATTTATGCGAAATTATCAAATTCTATTTCAAATAAAGCTTCTGAATTATCTGTTGCTTTGGAAGTCATAGCGCATATTGATCTTTGCTTAGCAAAAGCTCGTTACGGAAATTTAGTTGGAGCTAATCATATTTTGGATTCTTCATCTGGTCTTAATTTAATAGATGCCCATCACCCTTTGATAAGTGAAGGAGCAGTACCAATTTCAGTAAATCTAGATGGTGGTTTTCGTGGTTTAGTAATTAGCGGACCAAATACTGGCGGAAAAACTTTAGCTCTGAAAACTGTTGGGTTAGCTTTACTCATGCACCAATCTGGTCTGATGGTTCCTTGTTCACCGTTAAGTGAATTACCGATAGTTGACGGTGTTTATGCAGACATTGGCGATCACCAAAGCGTTACTGAAGGTTCTTCAACGTTTAGTTCGCATATTACAAATATTACTAAGATCCTGAACTGTGTGACTGAAGAGTCGGTTGTGTTGCTAGACGAAATCGGAACCGGAACCGACCCGGACCAAGGATCAGTTCTATCTATGGCTTTGCTGGATTATTTATCAGAAATTAAAATGATTGTAATTGTCACTACACACCATCAAGCAGTATCGGTATTTGCAGAACAGCATAATTGGTTCCAAAACGCGAGTGTAGAACTTCACCCTTCAACTTTGGTCCCTACATTTCGATTAACAGTTGGTGTACCAGGGCGAAGCTATGCTTTTGATATAGCAGCACATTTAGGAATGGCACCTGCGATTATTCGTAAAGCTGAGTCGTACCAGAGTCCTGAAAAACGTAAACTTGATTTATTACTAGAAAACCTTCAGGAACAACAATATGCGGCTAGGGTAGCATTGCAAAAAGCTGAAAAATCACAAAGGGATTCTGAAAATATACGCTCTGCTCTAGAAGAAAAACTGACAACTATCAGCCTTAACCAAAATCAAATCATCGAGGATACAAAATCCAATTTACGCAAAAGCGTAAAGGACTTGGAATCTAGATTAAAGCATGCAGAATCTTTGGCATATTGGAATAGCTTTAACGAGCCACTCCCAAGTGAAATAGAATCTGCACAGGGCGAAATTAGAGCAGTCCAGAGGATTTTGAGATCCAGAATTTGGGGCAAGCAAGAACACAGTAAAAGTGCTATCAATTTCAAAATTGGTGATGTTGTTCGTATTGAGAGTCTTGACTTGGTAGGTACTATTTCAAGAATTGAGAAAAAGACCACTGAGATTGAGGTTAGGGTAGGGAACTATAAAATTAAAGTGGGACGTGATCTGGTGGCAAAAACCACAGAAGTTACAACCGAACCAAATGTAATAAATAGTTTCGATCTACTAGCTACAGAAATAAGCAGAAATCAACAAGCTGTCCTAGATATTAGAGGCAGCAGAATCATTCAAGCCTTAGAGTTTCTTGATAATTTCCTAGACCAAGCTTTGGTTGTAGATAACAAGATAATTAGAGTCATTCATGGAAAAGGATCAGGGGCCTTAAGGGCGGCTATATGGAAACATCTTTCTACGCACAAGAGTGTTGAGTCATATGATTATGAAACCCGAGAAAACGGTGGCGACGGAGTCACATTGATTGAATTATTGTGACTCAATCATAAATTTGAGCAACAACTCGTGCTGGGCTTCCGTCACCTCCCAAAATCCTTAGAGGCAGAGCCCAAATATCGAACCGTTTACCAACTAGCTGGTCAAGGTTCACAATATTTTCAATGTGAGGAACACCATTACTTAGCAAGTATCTATGGACGGGGAAAAATGTATCTGCAGAAGTGTCTATAACCTCTTGGTGTTGATCAATTGGAAAATCAATAGCTATCGCATTAATGCCCATTTTGTGCAACATAACTGCTGCTTCTTCATCTAAAAAGGGACCATCTGTATAGTACCTAGCTTGCCCAAAGCACCTTTGAGCCCATGCTGTGTAGATAATGGCAATTTTACCAGAGAGTGCATCTTTTGAAGCTCCAACAGACTGAAGTACTTCAGATGTGATTGCAGTTTTTTCTGCACAGCTTCGACGAACATCCAACAAGTATCCTTCACCCGCATATTTATCCAATGGCATTCGTTCAACAGTCTCACCGCTTGGATCAAAATGATATGGGGCATCTACATGTGTCCCTAAATGAAGGCTTAGTTCCATTTTTTGGCTGGATCTCTTATCAGCGCCATGTGTTCTGATAGGTTCAATAGTCACACCCGGATTTCCGGGAACCGGAGTCATTGAGTCACCACCCAATGTAAGAGTTAAATCTGCTAAACGTCCTCGCATACTAATCCTTCTATTAATGTTTTGTTAAGTATAGCTCTTATGCAAAAAGATATCTCGATTTACCCAATATTAAGAACGCTGATTAATTGCATCTACTAAAGTCGCCCATGCAAGTAAAGCACATTTTATTCTTACCGGAAACTCTTTTACCCCCTCCAAAGCGGCCAACTCCCCTATGTCAAAACCAACAGTTGTAGAGGTTGTGGAACCTGACATTAAGTTCCTGAATTGTTGGTTAAGTAATGACGCATGATCAAGAGTGTTGCCAATCAATAAATTCGTCATTATTGAAGCGGAAGCTTGGCTAATAGAACAACCTTCTCCTTCAAAACCAACTTTGCTAATAATGTCATCACTATCTACCGAAATACTAAGCTTAACCTGGTCACCACAGAAAGGATTAAATCCTTCAGCATTTAAAGTAGCATCAGGTATTAGACCTAAATTCCTAGGATTTTTATAGTGATCCAGAATAATGTCAGCATATAGATCATCTAATTCAGGCATCTGCATGTTTAACTATTCCTATTCGGTCTACCAAAGTATGAAAGGGCTGAGTCAATTGCACTGACTAATGATTCTACTTCAGACAAAGTATTGTAAAGATAAAAGGAAGCACGGGCAGTTGCGGGAACATTTAATCTGCTACGGACCAAGGGCATTGCGCAATGGTGACCTGTACGAATCGCTACGCCCTGAGAATCCAATACCTGACCTAAATCGTGGGGATGAACATCTTTCACAGTAAATGAGATAACTCCACCTCGTTGATCTAGGTCTCTAGTCCCGAAACACGTGACTTCTTCAATGCCATCCAATAGGTCAAGGGCATGACTTAGCAATTCATTTTCGTGGGTGTGTATATTTTCAATTCCTATATTGTTCAAATAATCGACGGCTGCTCCCATAGCTATTGCACCGGATATGTTAGGAGTTCCAGCTTCAAAGCGCATAGGCAAATCAGCCCAAGAAGCCTTTTCAAATGAAACTTCTAAGACCATTTCACCACCGTACAAAAATGGATCCATTAGATTCAATGTTTCATCACGGACGTAAAGGCAGCCGATTCCTGTAGGGGCTAGCATTTTATGCCCCGAGAATGCCAGGAAGTCACACCCTATGTCCATTACATCTACTTTTAAATGGGGAACTGATTGAGCTGCGTCAACTAATACTTTCGCACCAACTTTATGCGCTGCTGTTGTGATTTCTTTTATAGGCGTAATAGTACCCAGTACATTAGACATATGGGTGATCGCAACAAGCCGAGTACGGTCAGAAATTTCTGCGCTGAATTGAGAGAGGTCTAATTTATAATCAGAATCCAGACCGACTAATTTTAGTATGGCTCCCTTTTTTGAAGCTAACTCTTGCCAAGGGACTAAGTTCGAATGATGCTCCATCTCACTAACTAAAATTTCGTCACCCTTTTCTATGTTGTTCTCTCCCCACGTTTTGGCGACTAGGTTGATTGCTTCTGTTGTATTGCGAACCCATATCAGCTGCTCTGTTTTTTCTGAATTAATAAAATTAGCAACCTTTTGGCGAGCTTCTTCGTATAAATCAGTAGCTTCAACGCTTAAAGTGTGGACCCCCCTGTGAACATTTGAATTATAAAGCTGGTAATACTCGGAAATTGAATCAATCACTTGTTGGGGTTTTTGCGAGGTTGCTGCATTATCCAAATAAACTAATGGTTTGTTATTTACCTTGCGATTAAGGATTGGGAAATCAGATCGGATAATTTGTGTATCGTACATAATCAAAGCTCTGAAATTAGTTTATTTAGAGATTCTGTGGACTCTGCCAGAAGGAATTTGCTTTGAATTGAGTTTAGAGTTTCAGCTAAAAACCCCTCTACCAAAATCCTCTCAGCATTCTGATAATCAAGTCCTCTTGCCATTAAGTAAAACAGGGAATCTTGGTCTACTTGGCCGATAGCATTCCCATGACTTGCTTGAATATCGTCCGTAGATATGTCCAAGACTGGCTGTGTGTTGACTACTGCTTTAGGAGATAAAAGTAATGTTTTGTTTGTTTGGTGAGTTTCAATTTGACCATACCCTGGTGAAACTTCTACATGTCCAACAAAAACAGCCCGAGAAGAGTCTAAGAGTACGCCTTTGTACAGTTGATCGCTTTTTGTGTTGGATTCCAAATGGCGAATCAGAGTGTGGTTATCAACATGCTGGATTGCTTTAGTTACGTATACTCCATTCAAACAACAAGATGCATTCTTCCCAGATAATGATACGTTGACGTTGTGACGCGCAATCCCTCCGCCATTGTCTAGAGAGAAATATTCAAAGCTGCCTTCACTTGAAATATTGACGTACGTATTTGCGATATGAAACGATTCAGGTTTTTCTTTTTGAGCTCTAAATAGCGAAACACTAGCATTTTCACCTACAAAAATCTCAGTGACTGCATTTGCAAAATAATCCCCGTCGGTATGACCATAATGACTGAAACTGATGTTGATTTTTGAATCCCTTTCAGCAACTACAAGGATTCGAGCGTGCGAGGACTTTCCATCGTTGGAGTGCAGGTGAATTTTAAGGGAATCATTGATTTCAGAACCTTCAGATGCATGAATCAAAATGACGTCGTCGAATAGTGCCGTGTTCAAAGATATGAAAGGATCGTTTTTGAAGGCAGCATATTTACCCAAATGCAATTTCGCCACATCCTTCAAATTGGCCGGTGCGTCGTTAAGGTTGATTACGCTAATACCTTTAGGAATAGGGCCAATGGCAGCTGAATTTGCGGGCTCATGTTCAAATTTTTTATGTGAAAGTTCTGATACGTCTGTGTATTTCCAGAATTCATTACCTCTACGACTTTGCGGAAAACCAAGAATACTGAAGCGATCGATTGCTTCCAATCTAATTTGGTTAAACCATTCGGGTTCCCTCAGAGCAAATTGTTGAAATTCAGAGATATAGTGTGTTTCACTTGAATGGTTAACAGATGTCTTCATATTAATTACTTGGAAGATGCACTCTTGTTATCAATTAACCAATCATATCCATGCTTTTCAATGTTCCTTGCTAATTCAGAATCACCTTCCGCAATAAACCTGCCGTCCGACAGTACATGTACATAATCTGGTGAAATTAGGTCTAGTAGGCGTTGGTAATGAGTAACAAGCACAAGAGACATATTAGGCGATAGCATATTGTTCACGGCGTTAGCAACGTCTCGTAATGCATCAACGTCAAGGCCCGAATCAATTTCATCTAGCAAAGCTAATTTGGGCTCAAGTACGGCCATTTGCAAAATTTCATTTTTCTTACGTTCACCACCGGAGAAACCATCATTGACTGATCTTTTAGTCAATGAGTATTCAATTTCCAACGAAGATGCTTTTTGTTTGATTAGTTTGTCAAATTTCAACACATCTAATTCTGAATCGCCATTAGTTTTTTGAATTTGGTTGTATCCAGCACGAAGAAAATGATCCATTCGTACACCCGGAATAGATATGGGGTTCTGAAATGAAAGAAAAATACCAGCTCGGGATCGTTCTTCTACTGCCATGTCTTTGAGATCAAAACCCTCAAATAGAACTTCACCTTTAGTGATTTTATAGCCTGGCTTGCCAGCTAATGCGTAAGCTAAAGTACTTTTCCCTGAGCCATTTGGCCCCATGATCGCGTGAGTTTCGCCTGAATTCACTTTAAGATTAATTCCTTTGAGGATTTCAACCTCAGATACTGAAACATGTAGATTTGTAATTTCAAGCACGGCTTTAACCTATAGCTCCTTCAAGATTAACCTCAAGAAGCCTATTAGCTTCAACTGCGAATTCCATTGGCAGTCTACGGAAAACTTCTTTGCAGAACCCATTAATTACTAGAGATTGAGCATCTTCGTTGCTCAGTCCTCTTTGCTGACAATAAAAAACCTGTTCTTCACTGATTCGTGAAGTAGTTGCTTCGTGTTCTACTGAAGAAGCGTTGTTTCTTACTTCAATATAAGGGACTGTGTTTGCTGAGCATTCTCCACCAATAAGAAGAGAATCACACTGAGTGTAATTTTTAGAGTTTAAAGCTTTTGGCATCACTTGGACCAAACCACGGTAAGTGTTAGAGCCCTTTCCAGCAGAAATTCCTTTTGAAATAATTGTACTTGAAGTACCTTCACCGATATGAATCATTTTGGTACCGGTATCTGCTTGTTGATGTGCTTTTGTTAATGCTACAGAATAAAACTCTCCGGATGAACGATCGCCCTGTAAAATTACACTAGGATACTTCCAAGTAATTGCAGAACCTGTTTCAACTTGAGTCCAAGAAATTTTAGAATCTTTGCCCCTGCAAGCTCCTCGCTTGGTTACAAAGTTATAAATTCCTCCTTTTCCTTCTTCATCACCAGGATACCAATTTTGCACAGTGGAATATTTGATTTCAGCCTGATCTAATGCAATTAGCTCAACTACTGCTGCATGCAGTTGGTTTTCGTCGCGCATAGGGGCACTACAGCCCTCTAAATAACTAACGTAAGCACTTTCTTCAGCAATAAGAAGAGTACGTTCGAATTGACCTGTACCAGCTGCATTAATACGGAAGTAAGTTGATAGTTCTAGCGGACATCTCACTCCAGCTGGAATATAGACAAAAGAACCATCTGAAAATACTGCTGAATTTAATGCCGCATAAAAATTATCAGAATGAGGAACTACTGAACCCAAGTATTTGCGCACAAGTTCTGGGTGTTCTTGAACAGCCTCGGAGAAGGAGCAGAATATAATGCCATGCTTGGCAAGTGTTTCTTTTGCTGTAGTAGCTATCGAGACACTATCAAAAACTGCATCGACTGCTACACCTGATAGTCGTTTCTGCTCTTCTATGGGAATACCTAATTTTTCAAAAGTGTCTAAAATCTCTTGATCAACTTGATCGAGGCTTTCTAATTCAGCTTTAGCTTTCGGGGCTGACCAATAGATTATGTCTTGGTAGTCTATTGGAGGGTATTTGACCCTTGCCCATTCAGGATGGCGGTCTTGTTTTAACAATTGCTCAAAATGGTTATAAGCTTGTAATCGCCAGTTCAACAGCCATTCAGGTTCAGATTTTTTATTGGATATCCATCGAATTACGTCTTCATTAAGACCCGGTGGTGCGGTTTCTGATTCAACGTCGGTTGACCAACCAAATTTATATTCTTGGTTTTCTAAATCGCTAGGTGTAAATTTATTTGAAGGATCCATAAAGTATTGTTGACTATTTGAGTCAACAATACTTTATTAGTCCTAGATATGCTATGTCAATAAAATTAAATAAGACTTGGCCTTTAACTAATGCTAGAAACATATTCTTTAAAGGCTTGGGCTGAGGTATACAGAAATTTGTACTTGAGTTCAGTTTCTAATTTCTTCGTGGACACTACCCATGGCCAACGAATGTAATCTAAACCAGATGAGGTTGATTCCTTTTGCATTTTCACTTTCCATAGAGCATCAACAATCCAGTATGCGATACGTGGGCTAAGCCAGATTATTTTCTTGCCTGAAATTTCTGCTAATTGCGACCAGGATAGAGACCCTGGGCCTGCGATATTAAATGTCCCAGAATGTGATTCCGAAACAAACTGCCAGATAATTCGAACCAAATCCTTGTCATGGGTGAATTGAATTTGAGGGTTGTTCCCTTTAATGCCTACCAAGAATGGTTTCGACAGTGCGTCCGTTATTGAATTATAAGCTGAAGGGCCCATCACTATTGACCCGCGGAGAATGGAAATAACAGGTTTCTGAAATTTGCTACTATAACTTTCTAAAGCAATTTCAGCTTCACGTTTGTCCCAAGCGTAGTGGAAATTAAATGGGGGGCGCGTTACGTTGTTTTCAGTTAGAAACTCAGGATTGCTAGGCAAAGCACCGTAAACGGTTGCTGATGAAAAGTATATTATTTTCTTAACGCCAGTATTTGCAGCCGAACGTAAGATATTGTGTGTGCCACCAACATTAACCTGTTGGCTATAAACCCTGTTTCTCTGTTGGCGAATAATAAAGGCTAAATGAACTAGAGTATCAACTTGATGAGCAAGCAGAAGTGATTCTAATGAACAGTTAATGTCAATTTGAGCTCTGATTAGCTTTTTGTGACTAATAGGAATTAGCCTACTGTCTATCGCTATAACCTTAGATACTTCAGGGCGAGCTAAAAGGAAATCTAGTAATCGCGAGCCAATATACCCAGCTGCACCAGTGACAGCAACAACTGTAGGTTGGAAATTAGAATCCATAATCATTTAATGTTTCTTTATCAATAATTGCAGGGAAGCATTCGGAGGTATCTGACACCAGAAGGCTCATTAAATTATTGCATCAGTAAAGCTAAAACTAAGAACCCCCAAGCCAGCTACCTCAAAGCTCATTTCGATAGTATGAGATCCTGCGGCTAACTTATCGCAAGAGCATTTGATTGTTGTAGTTTTGTTCATTCCTAAAGTGAACGGTGTTTCCTCATCTACATCGTCAAAATTAACTGACTTACCATCAATCACAAATGAAGTGCTGTTTTTCTGCATAATTTGGGAATCAACTTTTAAAGGCAACACACTTCTCGCGTAACCAGAGCCTAAGCTATTACGTAACTGAAACTCAAAACCTTGAGGGGTCGCAATAAGGCTACTTTTCACGTATAACCGCCTTAAAAGAAACGAAGGGATTTTCATGAGGATAGTTTCCTCATCTTAAAAATCTCCTGCTCTGATTTGACGATATCATCTGGTATTGTGTCGATTCGCCCCACCATGCTGGAGTAAGTTTGCACTTTGGCAAGGTGCTCGCCGAGTAAACAAGTATTATGGGCTTCTTTGAGAGTTTTCCCTACCCCAACAAAGCCATGATTTTTTATAAGAGCTGCATTTTTTTCACCCAGAGCTTTCACTACTTCCAACCCGAGCTCTTCACTTGCAGGATGAGCATATTCAGTTACGGAAATTTCCCCCCCTATAGTGAATACCATCTCATCTAAAATCACTTGAATTTTGACACCTGCTACTGCTAAAGCACTAGCAAATATAGAATGAGTGTGCATGACGGCTTTTACGTCTTTTCTGGCATGGTAGATTGCAGAGTGCATTAGTAATTCGCTTGATGGTATGGCATCACCAACGAAAGGCTCACCAGTATGGTCAACAACCACAATATGATCCAAGGTCATTTCAGAGTAAGCAATGCTAGAGGCTGTTATTGCGATTAAATCGTTATCGGCGTGAGGAATTCTTAGGCTCACGTTGCCGCTAGAACCTATGACCAATCCATCCCTATGCATTATTTTAGCAACCTTCAGAAGCTCTAGTCGTTCGCTTGACCACGGAGATATTCCTTCGGAAATTGAGTTCGATAATTGCATATAGACAGAATATCACTCTAGGTTTTCATGGCAAATTTTTACAACGAATCAATTAACAAGGCAATTTCGGTGCTGAATTTTTTCCAGCGTTCGAAACCTTCTTTATATTCAATGACCCCTCTAACGTCTGGTTCAATTAAAATTGACTGCTGTTTAAGCTCTGTACTTGCCGAAGCCCAATCTTCTCGGTCGATAGAACCCACTACTGCTGATCCGATCGAACTACCTAAAGGTGAAAACTTTCTTACTGGTTTGTTTAATACGTCAGACAGAAGTTGACCAAAAATCGAACTAGAAGCAAAGCCACCTGTAAGAGTAAACGGTCCAGCAATAGTACTTTGAGAAACTTCTTGGCATAATCCAATGCAGTCTTTTATGGCGAATGCGATATTTTCGACAGTAGCTCTAGCTATGTGAGCTGGGAGAAGTTGATGATGGGTAAGAGGTATCGGAAAAAGCAGACCTCCCATAGACATGCCAGGGTTTGATAAATCGAGTGCGTGGGGACCTAAGCTTGCCACTACATAATTTGAATTCCTGCGTGATTTAGCTAGTAATCTGTCGAATTTTGATAATGATGCTCTCTCACCAAGCAAAGTTCTAATTACATCTACTGTTCCGCCAATCGCTCCAGAATTGGCTTCGATATACGACCTAGAGGGCGATAAGCTTGGACCAGTCATGGTTCGATGTAACTTATCGAAAATAGGTTTTTCGCAGGTGAGATGGACTGGCCCACTCCAACCTGCAACCACTCCTGATTCACCAGGATTAACCATTCCGGTACCCAAAAACGCAGAATGAGTATCAGAGCCCGCTAGGAAAATTTGTGCTTTTGGAGAAATACCAAGTAAATTCGCAACTGAGCTTTTAATTCTACCGATGGAGGTACCCTCTTCTAGAATCACTGGAATATAATTTTCATCAAACCCGACGGTTTTTAAAACTTCAGCCGGTAAAGATCTTGTTTCAGGGTTTAGCAACCCCAACTCTGATAAATCTGTAGGTACCGTCGTAATTTCTCCAGCTAATTTATATGTAAGCCATGTAGCAAGCGATGTGACTTTTGATACTCTGCTCGTGATTCTAGGATGATGGTTTTTCCACCATTGAACTTTAGCAGGTGCGAACATCAGAGCAGGGACATGACCTGTTGATTTGTAAAGCTCTGAGCCGTAAAGCTTTTCCAGTGCCATTGCTTCAAAGACTGCTCTTAGGTCAGTATTAGGAGCAAGGTGGATTGCTTTACCCAGCTTATCCAACAATGCTAAGCCGCCCCTTTGAGAAGTTACAACCACTGAAATTATTTCTGTACTGGTAGTTGGTTTGGTAATTTCAGAAACCATTGACGAGACTCTGTTCCAGAGCTCTTCCTCCGAAAATCTTGAACTGAGAGAATTAGGATCTCTTGGTTTGAAAACTCGGTATTTTTTAGCAATTGTTTTCAAAACTTTCCAAGGTTTTTCAGCACAGTGTGCAGAAACGCGAAGGCTGCTGGACCCTAAATCAATTGTTAATACAGAAGTCTTTTGCATCTTCATAAAACCATTGCTACGGCGCCCATGATCGAGAGGGCGATTCCAAGAAGAACCTTGCCTTCGAAACTTTCATATTCCCTGTTGATAATAAATGCAAATAAAACCACAAAAATTGCTCCAGCTCTCATTAGCGGCATGACAAGACTCACAGGAGCTGCGCTTAGGGCTAAGAACCTGAACATTTGTGCTGCAAAAACTGTTATTGCTCCTGCTGTAAACCACCGACCAGATCTACCTTGAAGTTGATCAAAAATTGAAGGATTAATTCGCACTAGCATAAGAAATATAAGCACGATTGCAGCTGCAGAATAAGAAACTGTGCCTCCAAGGATACCTAAACCAGTACCATCTAAAGCATCACGTATCATTACGGGAGTCACTCCCCAGCAAAGTGCATTTACTGTGCCCCATGCGTACCCTAGGATGACATTTTCGTTGTTTAGTACTTTCTCTTCTTTGTTGGATGAAACAGGACTAGCAATGATTGTTGGCCCTACTAAAAGTAATATTATCCCTATGGCCATCACCCCTGTGATTGTTTCATTTAGCCAGAACATCGCAAATACAACAGAAATTAAGAGAGAAGTGGCAGAAAGTGGTTGCGATTTTGTTTGTCCTAAAATACTTATTGCTTTAAAACTGGCATAGCGACCGACTAGGAAATGCAATAAGCCCACCATCACTAACATTCCATAACTTGATAACCCGAGAGCTCGATATAAAAACAATTGGCCGGTTACTAATGAAGCGATAACGAATAATGGCACTCCGCCTAAAATACTTACATTCAGTCCATGCCACGCTGAGCCGTAGACCATTCCTCTACGAACTGTGGCACCATTTAGGGCAAAAAATGCAGAAGCTATAATTGCGTAAAATATTCCCAGCATTGATTGAGCATACCACTAGTTATTTTGATCTTCTCGTTGGCCAGACTTCAGGGTTGGCTATATGTTTAGGCATTTCTCCTTTACAGAAAGAATTAAGATCATTTATGACCATTGCCGAATACCTATCGATTGTCTCAACAGACGCTCCTCCTATGTGCGGTGTTAATAATACGTTTTTAAGCTGAAGGTACTTAGAGCTTTTAGGTATAGGGTGTGATTCATGGATATCAATAGCTGCTCCAGCAATAGTCCCATCGGATAATGCTTTAAACAAATCATCATCGCTAACAGTATTTGGAGAAGATACGTTAATTAAATATCCCTCTGAACCCAAAAGTGATAATTCTTTCATCTTAATCAAATGATGAGTCTCTGAAGTTTCACTCACGTGTAATGTTACGATGTTACAGTCATTCAGTAATGTATTAAGGTCCGTAAATTTAATGTAGCTGGATTTTTGAGTTTTGGTTGTTAGGTAGGGGTCATAGCCGAAAACTTCCATGCCCAATTTATTTGCTATTAAAGCTACCTTGCTACCGACATTTCCTAACCCAATTATTCCTAGCTTAACGCTTGAAATTTCTTTTCCTCTAAATTTTTCATAAGGCTCGATGGGAGAAACCCAGTTACCTTCTCTAATGTAAATATAAGAAGAATGGATGTGGCGAATTAAGCTGAAAATCTCCCCGATCACCAACTCTGCTACTGCCTGAGCATTCCGACCAGGCGTATGTACAATCGTAATTCCATGTTTACTCGCAGCATCCAACTCAACTTGATTTAGAGCACCGCGGCATAATGCCGCAAAGTATAAAGGTGTAGCCATTTCAAAAAGCTCTTGGAACAAAAAATCAGCTTCAACAATTAAAATATTGAATTCTTCTTCAGTTAATCTGATCCCTAGTTGTACTGGGTCGTGAATTACCTTTGATTCAGTCCATGGTTCATACGTAACTGACCCAATCTTGCCTAGCAGATCAAGTCCGTCAGAACTAAATGGTGCAAGAACCAAACTATCCATCGCCTTCCTCCTCGGCCAAAATGACTGCCTTTGCAGCTAAATTCCCGCTAATAACAGCGCCTTCCATAGTTGAAGGCCAACCCGTATCTGTCCAGTCTCCGGCTAGAAAAAAATTCCGTAAGCAAGTGCTAGATTTCAACCTATTTTTCCTTGGAAGTCCAGGTAGGTTTCGGAAGGTAGCCTTCTGTTCCTTAATTATGATAAAGCGATTGATTTTCGCAGAAGATGTAAGCGGTAAAAATTTCTCTAGTTCATTGATCAGTAAGCTTTTTATTTGTGCCTTGGTTTTATTCCAAAGTTCAAAAGCACCGCTGATAGAAACTGTAAGGTATGACCCTTCTTGGTCAAGGTTTGCAATTTTTGAACGGTTAAAAACATACTGTAATGGACTATTTATAAAAGCGGTCCATTCAAAACTAGCCACTCGTTTGTCATACCAAATGTGTGCATTAATAATCGGTGAAAATTGATGAGTTGCTGCCAGACCCAACTCAGTACTTTTTAGTGATTTTGGCAAAACAGCCATAAGTGCGGATGGAGGAATAGCACTTATGTAAAAATCAGCCTTGATTTTTTTGCCGTCACTTAAATTAATTCCAGTAACTAGCCCCTCTGAATATTCTATAGAAGCGACTTGTTTGCCCAAAACTAAAATGACACCACTTTCAGTTAATTTACCCAGCATGGGAGTGCCCATTAAAGCTGAAAGGCTGCTTTTGGCAAAACCTATGTCTCCTGAGTGGTTTTCCCCTAGGAGAGCTGTTTGAAATACCATTAAAGCCATACTCGCACTAACTTTGCTTGATGAATCGTTTAGTGTTGGCAATATAACTAAATCCCAGAAATTTACGATTGATTTTTGAGACTGATGGTTCTTCAACAACCAATCTTCAAAACTGATTTTTTGAAGATCCTCACCGAATAAGTTTTTTGTGAATTTGATTTTCACTAGAACTGGAATAGCTCTAATTTTTTCTTTAATAGACAAATGACTATAAAGAATGAATGAAGGAAGCATGCTTAAAAATGAGGGCAAGAATGAACTTGAGAGGGTTCCTAGCTTTCCTTCATTATTCCTTACTTCTACCTTCATTGATTTTTGAATTTTAGCTTTATGAATAGAGCCGAATTGATTTAAAAGGTCTATATATTCAGTGAAGCAACGCATGAAAACGTGCTGCCCGTTGTCTACTTCAATTCCTGTACCGGAGTCTATGAAAGAGAAAGCTCTACCACCTAAGAAAGGTCGTTTTTCAATCAAGGTAACTTGATAACCTGCTAAGCGCAGCCTCCAAGAGGCTGCGATGCCTGCTAGCCCGCCTCCTATAACCACAACCGATTTTGTAGTTAACGGTATTTGATCAGGAAACTTGTTATCCAAAGCTTTATCATCACCATGATCTTTTCTCTCGAAGAGAGTTTGATCTTTTCGCCAAATACTTGGAAATTTCTATTTTCCAGTCTATTTAATAACCTAAGGTATAGCCCATGCAAAACTGAGACACAAGCTCTTGAACGAGGATCTATGTATTGAAAAAGCTCAGAACCAGAATCGTAAAATCTCCTAGCCCTTGAGGTTTCGAATCGCATCAGTTCGTAAAAATTCTTATTTGTAATTGAATTTGCTAGTTCTTTTTCTGAGTATTCATAAAATTCTAAATCTTCAAGTGGTAGGTATACTCGTCCGGTAAGCATATCTTCTTGTAGATCCCTTAATATATTTGTAATTTGCATTGCAATTCCCAGATCTTTTGCGGCTTGTTTTGCCCGTTCGTCGCGATACCCAAAAATTTCAATAGAAATTAGGCCTATGACTGAGGCAACGTGATAACAATAAACGCATAAATCATCGAATGTCCGGTAGCGCTTATCAACCAAGTCCATTTCGACACCGTCGATTAGCTGGTCAAATAGTTTTGAATCAATATTGAAATTGGCGATCACATCCGCTAGTGCTAACAATACGAGCCCACTTGCATGTCCTGATATTGCTGAATGTAAGTCAAGCCTAAGTTGATTCAGTAGAAATTTCTTTTGGTCAGTAGAATTTTCACCATCCGCAATATCGTCAGCAATACGGGCAAATGCATAAACTGCGTATATAGAAAATCGTTGTTGTTTTGGTAATGTTAAAAATGCAAAATAGAAATTACGAGCTTCTCTTTTAGTAAGTACATGGCAGTACAAGTATGCTTCTTTGAGAGACTGCTCTTTTGTGACTGTCATGGCCTTCTACTTGATACTAGGCGTAATAAAGATGTCGTTAGTAATTTGAATTTATCTTTCGATGATAGTGTTGGGCGTTTTGTAATAACGTCAAAATTTTGATTTTCAATCGCCTTCAAAATACTTAATCCGCCCCTGTTAAACAACGCAATATCTAGTTTAAACCTACCATTTATACGGTCCACTAAGTTGTAACCGTGCTCGAATAGAGATTTGGTACGAGATACTTCAAAGGCCATCATCTCACGGAATTGGTCATTGACTAAATTGTTTCTCAAATCTTCTTCAGAATATTTAAACCTAACCATATCTTCTAGCGGTATATATATACGATTAACTAGAAAATCGCGTTTGATATCTTGGAGAAAGTTTGTGATTTGCAATGCTGTGCAAGTGGAATCCGACAACAAAAGGTTCTCAGGAGAATAATTGCCAGTTACATACAAGACCATTTCCCCAACTGAATTTGCTGAATTTTCGCAATAACCTTCTAATTCAGAGAAGGTTCGAAAGCGAACGTGCTGTTGGTCCATACGATTAGCTTCAATTAGCTTCAAAAACGGATCGATTGGAATCTCAAATCTTTTAATTGTGTCTTTTAAGGCTACAAGAATTGGGTCGTCTTTATTTGGAATTTCTGTGGCTGTTAGTTGAGCTTCCCAAGAATCTAGAATCTCCAACCTATTACCAATTTCCTCATCGCCGATATCATCAGTTTTCCTGCAAAAAGCATAAATGGCATAAAAATGTGGTTTTATTGCCCTAGGTAACAAAAATGTAGCTATTGGAAAATTTTCGTAATTGCTACGAGTGATTTGCTCACAAATTTTATATGCTTCTTTTATAGAAAAAGTGGAAGATTCCACGATATACCTTAAGTGCAGCTAGGCCGCAACCACAGATATTAGGACCCTGCGCTTTCGGGGGTGTGTACCATCTAGCTCTAGCAAAAAGATTCTTTGCCACTCACCTAAGAAAATATCACCATTAATAATTGGTATTGTCTCGCTAGTACTCATTAGTAAATGTTGCAAATGTGCGTGACCATTACGAGGTTCATCATCACCCATGTTGACGGTTCTGATATCAAAATCGTTATGCCGATAATATGCATCTGCTGATGCCAAACGCCGTAAAAAGTCTTCCATGTCTTGCATTAATAATGGTTCATATTCGTTGATTTTGATTGCAGCTGTAGTGTGCATTGAATAAACGACTACTATGCCATCGAGAACATTAGACGAGCGAACATGTTGTTTAACTTGTTCAGTAATATCAATGAATTCAGGCGCATTAGAGGTGTCAATAACAATTGTAGAAACCAGAGCATTGGTAGTCATTGACCAGTGATCCTCCAAGATTAGTAAAGCAGATATCCAAACGTATGAACCCTAGCACAACAGACCTAAGCGTTCAATTCTATGATAACAAATAAGCTAATAGCATAAACATCAGTCTTTGTAAGTATTAACGCCAACGAAGATATTTCAAAACATATTATTATTTATTTGTCACGTGTTACAAAAAAGTTCGCTATAGCCTGTATTTTTTGCTGTGACTCGGGCGAAATATCAAGTTCAGAGATTCCATTTACTGCTGCTTCGGCATATTTCTCTGCCTCTGATTGCACAAAATCCCGTACTTTCAAACTTTCCATAAGGTTTAAGATTCGTGCCAAATCACTATCAGATATAACATCTTTTCTGTAGGTGTCAGTGAGCCAAGACTTATCATTTCCATTTGCATGTTGGAACAAAAACAGTACTGGCAGAGTCTTTTTCTTCCTATAAATGTCCGCTCCTACAGCTTTTCCAGTCAATTGAGGATTCCCCCAAATCCCTAAGAGATCATCTCTCATTTGAAACGCAAGTCCTAACTTTCTACCGCAGATGCCAAAGGTTCGTGCGAAACCGGCTTTGCCAGTAGCGATTATGGAGCCGTTGTGCATGGAAGCTTCAATCAGAGCACCAGTTTTCCTGCTGATCATGTCTACGTATTGATCTGTGCTTACACTAGTTGCAGACTCAAAAGACATATCTAAGTACTGACCTTCAATCATTTCTAGATATCTTAAAGTTAGTTCTTCACCTGCTTTGACTGCACTCATGTGATCTATATTAGAAGTCTTTATGTTTAGCAATGCTTGATCAGCTACGACTCTCATTGCATTTCCAGCTGCAATCGCCTGACCAACACCATAAATACTCCAAACTGTAGCGCGTCCTCTTCTAGTTTGATCACCGTCTTGAACATCGTCATGCAACAGTGAGAAGTTGTGAATTAATTCCAGGGCAGTGGCTGCGGGTAAAGCGCTTTTCCAATCTCCTCCACTCATCTCACAACTAGCTAAACACAACAAAGGCCTGAGCCGTTTCCCAGTGTCTGATTTTGTAGAAGTACCCTCAACGCTTTCCCAGCCAAGGTGGTATCTCATGAGGCCATAAAAATTTGAATCAGAAACTGGAATAGAATTCTTTAAGGAAATCTCTAATTCAGGCAAATAGCGATCACTTAGTGCTGCAATTTCCTTTTCTGGTGTGAGAGGTCTCAATTATTAAAATTCCTATCTTTATTCACTCAAGCTCCCAAAGTGGTTAATTAATTCAGCGGTGTGCAGAATTCCTAGTCTGAAATAATCAAGATTGATATTTTCATTAGGAGCATGAATACGATTTCCTGGGTAATCAATGCCGCATGAAGCTACTGGTACACCTAGAATATGTTGCACAGAATGCTGAGGACCTGTGCCCGTCATACTGGGTTGGATATAAGGCTTGGATCCATATACCGATTCTGCAGTTTTAGCAACTAAACTGACGAAAGGATCACCTAGGGGAGTCCTAGATGGCCGTACGCTTGTGAATACATTTATTGAAATGTCACTAAACCCATTCTCATCCAAATGACTCCTAAGGGACGTCAAAATTTCCTGAGGGTCTTGATCTGGAACCAAACGGAAATCAATTTTCACCTTAGCTGTAGCAGGCAATATTGTTTTAGCGCCTTGTTCTGTATAACCACTAACAATGCCAGCAATATTGCACGTTGGGTCCATTATCATTCGCCTTCTGAATTCAAAACCCGTAGCCTCGCCTAAAGCTACTTCAACCCCCAGATCTTTCTTGAATTGCACGTCAGTGTCTGGCAACGAATTTAATGCCTCGATTTCTGCTTGAAGGGGAGGGCGAATTTTGTCGTAAAAACCTCTAATATCAATTTTCTCATCTATCCCCTTTAATGAAGATAAAGCCCAAACCAGCCTCCACGCTGGATTTGGCACAGTAGGTGCGTATGATGAGTGTGAGTCTCTCGAAGCAGCCCTGCATTCTAATTCAACATACAAGAGCCCCTTGACCCCTAAAGTTATCAATGGGCGCCCGTCCCAATTAACACCGCCTCCTTCCCATATGCACGCATCAGATTTTAAAGAGTTTTGGTTTTTTTCAAGAAATTCATGAAACCCTGGACTCCCAATTTCCTCGGCACCTTCTAGACAAAAACGAATTTTGACAGGAGGCAAACCCGTGGTCGATGCTAATGCGTTAATAGCAGCGAGTCTGGCTATGAATGGACCTTTATCGTCAGATATCCCTCTACCATATATAAAGCCATTTTTTTCATAAGGTTCAAAAGGTGGTGAGTCCCATTCATCCAAGGGATCGGGAGGTTGTACATCGTAGTGGTTATAAAAAAGCAAAGTTTTTTCAGCAGTCCCGGTAGTTTCACCTACAACAACGGGATAATCAGAGTCTGACGTAGGCATAATTCGTGCGGAAAGCCCTGCTTTAGTTAATTCTTCAGCCACCATTTCAGCGCATTGAGTAACTCCTAGCCTTTGAGCACTAATACTCGGCTGAGAAACCAATCGCTTTAAATCTGAAATAGTTTTGCTTAAATTAGTGTCTACATGTTTAATTGTCGAAAGATCCATTGGGCACCTTATTCTGGTTAAATTTAGGAGCTGGGTTCTGTCATTTTCGTGGGATCTAATAGGATTTCTATCTCGTTGTCACTTAAGTCTGTTTGCTCTCGAGCTAACTCTCTAATAGTTTTACCACTGGATGCAGCCTCTTTAGCTATAGAAGCTGCTTTGTCATAACCAATTGCAGGGGTTAAGCCGGTAGCTAACATCAGACCTTGCTCTACTGTTTCAGGGCCTTTAGACGTAGCTTTTATGCCTCTTATGCACTGTTCTTCGAAATTTGAAGTTGCAGATGCTAATAGAGATGACGCTTGGTGCAAATTGTATGCAGATACAGGCCAATAAGTGTTGAGTTCTAAATACCCCCCCTGTGCGGCTGCTGAAATAACTGCATCGTTCCCTATCACTTGACATACAACTTGTACAACTGATTCAGCAATTACGGGATTAACTTTCCCAGGCATTATTGAGGAACCAGGCTGGACAGTGGGTAATTCAAGTTCAGCTAATCCTGCCCTTGGCCCAGATGCAAGCCAGCGTAAATCATTTGCTATTTTTTGAATTGAAATAGCGGCACTTCTTATAGCTGCACTTGCTGCAAGCATAGTGTCTTGTGTGCCTTGAGCCTGAAAATGATGAGGCGTTTCTTCGATTGGCAATTCAAGTTCTTTGGCTAGGATGTCACAAACTTTTGTGGCAAAAAATGGATGAGTATTCACTCCTGTACCTACAGCAGTGCCCCCCAAAGCTACTTGGCAAAGCTCTGGTAATACAGCCCTTAATCTAGAGAGAGAAAGTTCAATTTGTTGAGAATAGCCTAGGAATTCTTGGCCCAAACGAATAGGTGTTGCGTCTTGAAGATGAGTTCTTCCTGTTTTGATAATCGACCAATTTTCACGCGCTTTCTCATCAAGGCATGCTTTCAGTTGTTCAAAAGCAGGTATCAAATCTTCTTTTATAGAAATTGCAGATGTTATGTGACTGACAGTGGGAATAACGTCGTTCGATGATTGCCCCATGTTGACTTGATCATTCGGGTGCACGCTTAAAAGCTTATCTCCAATTTCCGTTGCTCTGTTTGCAATAACTTCGTTAGCATTAGTATTAGTTGAGGTTCCGGAGCCAGTTTGAAATAAGTCCACTACGAAATACTCATCTAATTCCCCATTTATCACTTCTTCTGCTGCTTGAACAATTAGCTCAGATATTTGCTCATCCAACTTGCCAAGCTCACAATTCACAATAGCTGCCGCGCGTTTCACTCTTCCTAAAATACGGTTAAATTCTTTAGGGAACCTAAGTTCACTTATTGGGAAGTTAAGAACTGCTCTTTGAGTGGAAGCACCCCAGTATGCATTGGATGGAACTAACATTTCACCCATCGTGTCCTTCTCGGTTCTCATCGATTCTTTTTGCTTCATTACTTAATTCTCCTAATAAATGGGTGGCGTTTGCAGTATTAATACTTTGTGTTTGTGATTATTGATTCTAATATGTACCTTTAAGTTCGGCTAACATGTTGAGCACTGCTTTTTATAAGCGTAGAATTGTCTAGTAACATAAGGCTATAGGATGAGTGATAAGACAGGAAAATGGCAAGCTTTAACAGCAATTGTAATTGCTGCGGCGGTGCTTGGTGTAATTTTCTTTAGCTCTTGGCTTGCCTTTAATTTTGATAATGCTCTGGGGCATGGGCCTCTGCCAACAGGAGTCTCCTCGAATAACGCGCATATTGCATCGTTGTTAATTACATTGGCTGCTTTAATTTCTGGTGGAGCAACTATAGCTGGATTAAGGCAATCAAAAATAATTATTCCTAAATTCGCGTGGCTTGCATACGTTTTAGTGTGTGTGCCGTTGGTATTGATTATTTTAATGCCACTTCGACGTTATGGATTTGACACTTTTGCAAACCTCCCTGAATTTTTACTAGTAATGCCAGCTCGTATGATCATTTCATGTTCTCTGGGGGCGTTATTTTTAGGTGGATTTGATGTAAGAAGGTTTCCAGGGCTTGGTGCATCAGAAGTTCAATCAACAACATCTAATGGGCAATCAATGCGAGGCGTGCCGGGTCGCTTCACTCCAACTGCTTGGCGGGTTCTTTCACAAATGCAAACTCAGGCCAAAAAATTCGAACACGCATATATGGGTACCGAACATTTACTTCTAGCTATTGCTTATGAAGAGAAATCCCAAGCCGCCAGAGCATTAGTCAATCTTGGGGTTGATATGCCAACACTTATTTCTCAGATTGAGGGCGTTATTGGCCGACGAGGCTCTCTTTATACTGGCAGTACGGGAATGACACGCAGAGTCCAAAGAGTAATAGAACAAGCGTCAAAAATGACAAGTGAAGATAATAAACTTGTAGGCACTGGGATGATCCTAGTTGGCATTTTGGGATCGTCAGAAGATGTAGCTTGTCAGTTATTGGAAAAACAAAACATCACTGAGTCTAGGCTATCTACAGAGCTTGGGCACTTGGGCCCAGAATTAGATTGACGTTCTTGTTACGACATTTCGTTTCATAGGGCATAATGTACATAAATTGCGGGCCGGTAGCTCAAAGGCTGAGCGGTCGGCTCATAACCGACTGGGTGAAGGTTCGAGTCCTTCCCGGCCCACCACCCGCTTATACGGATCTATTGCTTTTTAGATCGAAGTGTCATTGTAAAAATGAAAATTCCTAAAACCTGTTATTTATTAATAATAGCGACATTAATTCCATTATTATTATCTTGTGGCCCTACTGATGAAGAAGTTCAGTCGTTAGTTCAACAGGAAGCTCAAAAACTTATCGACGCAACATTAGCTTCAACCCCAACTCCGACTCCATTCCCAACACCTACGCCAGGATTGACCGGAGAACAGATAACAGAAATTGTTGAAGATGTGGCATTGGAAACTTTTAATAAATTGGAGCTTCTCAAGCCAACCCCAACTCCTATCGTTTTCCCAACTCCATTCCCAACACCTACGCCAGGATTGACCGGAGAACAGATAACAGAGATTGTTGAAGATGTCGGATTGGAAACTTTTAATAAATTGGAACTTCTTAAGCCAACTCCAACTCCTATTGTATTCCCAACACCATTTCCAACACCGACTCCAAATGTAAATTTTAATGAAATTTGGTTAAGGGCTTACCCTTCGGTTTACTGGATTGAAGCCGGTTCAAATAGAGGCTCTGGGTGGTTGCTTGAATCGGGATATATTGTCACAAACCAGCATGTAGTAGGATCGTTTAAGCAAGTTACTGTAAGGCAGACCAAATTCCCTGCTTTTTCCGGTACAGTGGTCGCTACGGACCAAATTAGAGACATTGCTTTAATTCAGTACACCATTAGAGATGATCTCACTGACCCCCGCTCTCAACCATTTGAACTTGGATCCATTAATAATAAAGATTCTGCCTCACCTCTGATGGCTATGGGCTACTCTGGTGATTTGGGAATAAAGGCAGATGGAGCTGTTGGTTCGGCTCCTGCCAATATTGGGGCGATGGCAGTTTTAATTGATGTAGGGGGCGCATTTGAAATAGTAATGGACGCACCTGTGGACCCTGGGGACAGTGGAGGGCCGGTTTTAGATGGAAATGGTAAGCTTGTTGGTATGGTTCGGGCAGGGTTTGGTACAGAAACTGGTCGCCATATCGGTACCAATTACTCTGTCCATGTGGATACAATTCGCGCCGCCATTCCTAACTTGAAGGCAGGAATATCTAGGTGAAATAAATAATAGCCTTCATCAATTAATATCAACTGCATGTGAAGGGAGTTAAAAATGACATTAAGTGAGCTATCTGAGGAAAACACAAGTAAATACGCTGAGTTGAGTGAAATCAAGTTGCATTACAATATTGCAGGCGATGGGCAAGCAGTCATAATGCTGCACGGTGGCGGTCCCGGTGCTTCAGGATGGAGCAACTTTAGAACAAATATTGGACCGTTTTCTGATAGCTATAAAACCATACTTTTGGATTTGCCACAATTTGGTAAATCAGACTCAGTAATATTCGACGGAGATCCCACCGCATACAACGCAAAAGTAATAAAAGAACTGTTAGATGCGCTGGGTATTGAAAAAGCTCACTTCATTGGTAATTCTTATGGCGGAGCGACTTCTTTACGATTTGCAATTGATTATCCCGATCGAATATCGAAGCTTGTGGTGATGGGCCCAGCAGGCTATGGCCCGAGCTATTTCGTTCCGAGGCCTCTTGAAGGGATCAAAGCCCTCAATGATTGGTGGATTAATCAAACACGCGAGCAAATGGCGAAAATAGTAGATCTCTTTGTGTTCAAGGATGAGTTAAAAACTCAAGAACTAATTGATATGCGACAAACCGCAGCCCTTAGTCACCCAGAACATATTGAAGCAAGAGCAAAATCAGTGAATAGGTACATTCCTGACCTTACTCCTGAATTAGATCAAGTTAAGTCTAAAACACTCATTATTTGGGGCAGAGATGACCGGTTTTCACCTCTTGATTTTTCACTCAATCTTTTGTGGAGAATACCAGATGCTCAGGTCCATATTTTCCCTGAATGTGGGCATTGGGTACAATACGAAAAATCAGAGGAATTTAATCGTCTGATTTTAGATTTTTTGAATAATTGATTATCTCATTGGAGGAGTAAATATGGCGCCATCAGAAGAGGGACTTTTAAATGTTCCAGGCGTAGCAAGTAGGTGGGTTCGTTTGGCAAATGGCTCATTGGCTCACTATGCGACTGCTGGGGAGACAGGACCTTCGGTCGTGCTACTCCATGGTGGGTTGCCTGGTTCTTCAGGTATCGCGGGTTGGAGATTCATGATTCCTTACTTAGCAGAAAAAGGATTTCGGGTATACGCTCCAGACAGACCTGGATTTGGGCTAGCTGATACTCGTGAAGAATTTTGGCCTAAGTACGGTATGTTCAGTTGGTCTGATTATGTCCACGATTTCGTAAATGCATTAGGTATTGAGAAATTTCACCTCTCTGGAAACTCTCAGGGGGCAGGGGTAACAGCACAATACGCAGTAGAACACCCAGAAAGAGTACTTAGCTTTATCCTGATTGCTAGCTTTAGCGTTCATGCCCCATTGGGACTTGATAAAGATGGTAAGGCACGAGAACGCCACCCAGGATTGGTGACTCCTCCTTGGGATGGTAAGGCTGAGACTATGCGTTCTATGATGGAATCGATTATTTACAGACAAGAAGCGATCAGCGATGAGCTTATTAATATGAGAACGCTCTTTGCTAACAATCAGTTGGATTCATATAAATCGGCTGTTGCTTTCAACAAAAACATATGGTCAACACCACGGTATGCGCAGAGAGCCAACTTAGTCGGAAAATTGGACGTGATAGATATCCCCGGCATTTATCTTTTTGGTGTTGATGATGTGCTGGTTCCTCTTAGTGCAGCCTATGAGCAGGAGAAAGTACTAACGAATATTCAGTTTTATTACCCAACAGAAACTGGCCACCAAGGCCAAACAGACAGGCCAGATCTTTTTAATAAAGTTTATGCAGAATATTTTGCTGAAGGAAAATTGTCAGAGGGTTTGAATATAGAGGCTGGTATATCTAGCCGTAGAGTTATCTGATTGAGGAATGGTGAGTTTTTAGTGCATTTTCCATATATCGTGCTAATATCTGCTCGCGTATTCCATTTTGCTTTATAGCGGGGGAGGATTGAGATGGGTGTTACTGCTT
>CAYMJY010000010.1:0-2974 GCA_964391355.1 uncultured Dehalococcoidia bacterium
GCCGTTGACCACGATAGTAACTGATGCTACGGTTCAGAAACCCAATCATCAGGTGCTCAAACACGTGACTACTACTACTCTTGAAATAGTCATTAGTGAATCCCAGATTCAAGAATGTGTTGCGCGATTGGCTAAACTGATTCAGGCAGACTACCAAGATCAGCCTCTTTTAGTGGTGGGAGTCTTGCATGGCTCGTTTGTTTTCCTTTCCGACTTGATTCGCCAAATGCAATTACCAATCCAAGTCGATTTTGTTCGACTATCCAGCTACGATGAGGCAACAGAGTCTTCAGGGGTGGTTCGGCTACATCACGGAGTTCGAACACCTGTAGAAGGTAAGAACGTTTTAGTAGTTGAGGATATAGTTGATTCAGGATTGACCGCGAAGTTCCTTCGAGAGTACTTCGAGGAACTGGGAGCAGCTACAGTGCGAATATGTGCGCTTTTAGACAAACCAGTCCGGAGACGCACACCCGTCAGTGCTGATTATGTCGGGTTTGAAGTCCCAGACCAATTTTTGGTGGGGTACGGTTTGGATTACAATCAACAGTATCGAGAGCTGCGAGCTGTCTATTCTCTAGATCCACAAATAGAGGGTTCTTAGATACCTTAAAACCGTCTTTCCCACGAATTATAAACATATGTTTGCGTAAAATTCCCGAATCGATCAAGGAATTAGTGATTCTGAGGGTAAAGAGCATTAGATTAAGTGCTTGCACTCTATTAGCCCCATTTTGCTCTTGGCTGTATGAATTCTAGTGTGGTATGTTCCCGCTATTCACCCAGAATTGGGGTAAATCAAGGAGTTCACCATGTTAGAGACTCTTTTTAAACTGAAAGCGGCGGGTACAACCGTTCGAACCGAGCTACTTGCTGGCTTGGCTACCTTTCTTACCATGGCATACATCACGGTTGTTAACCCTGCTACGTTGAGCACACCGGGAACCGGGATGGAATTTGGTGCTGTCTTCACAGCAACGATTATTGCAGCTGTAGTTGGCACATTAATTATGGGCTTATGGGCTAATTGGCCAGTCGCTTTGGCTCCTGGCATGGGTCTTAATGCTTATTTCACTTACACTGTTATCTTGGGTGATGGTTATAGTTACCAGCAAGCTCTAACAGCTGTTTTGGTTGCTGGTATCGTTTTCCTAATATTGTCGGTTACGCCAGCTCGCAAATATATCATCAACTCCATACCTAAAAGCATGAAGCTTGGTGTTGGCGCTGGTATTGGTTTATTTCTGGCAATTATCGGTTTTCAGAATGCCGGTATAGTTGTTGATAATCCTGCAGTACTTGTCGGACTTGGTGATGTCACCTCAGCACCAGTTCTCTTGGCCGGTCTTGGTTTCCTTATTATGGCTGTGCTAGACAAGCGTGGCATACCTGGAGCGATCATTATCGGAATTTTGGTCGTCGCGGTTATTGCTTGGATATCCGGAGCAGGCGGAGCTTCCTTGAGCGGAGTAGTAGACACTGTTCCAAATCCATCGCATGCATTCCAGTTAGACTTTTCGGTCCTGGCTACCGCAGGGTTTATTGGAATAGCCTTTGCATTCTTGTTTGTAGACTTCCTAGATACGGCAGGGACACTAACCTCAGTGGCCAACCTGACAGGAAGAATCAAAGACGATGGTGAGGTTGAAGATATTGACCGAGCTTTGCATGCTGATTCTGCCGCTACAGTTATTGGTGCATTGGCAGGAACCTCCAACACTACTTCGTATATAGAAAGTGGTGCTGGCATAAAAGAAGGCGGTCGCACAGGTCTGACTGCGGTGACCGTTGCAGTGCTATTTGGAGCCTGTATTTTCTTTGCACCATTGGCACAGTCTGTGCCAGCTTTTGCAACTGCTCCGGCACTGATTTTCATTGCCACCTACTTCCTTCGCAATATTAAAGATATAGATTGGGATGACGTATCAGAATATGCACCTGCAGTTCTTGCTGCGATAATCATGCCTTTGACTTATAACATTGCTTATGGAATCGCTATCGGCTTTATCGCTTATGTCCTCACTAAGGTTTTGAGCGGAAAGCTTGACTCTCTGAACATCGCATCGGTAGGCATTGCAGTCGTGTCAGTACTGTTCTTCTACCTTCGGTAATGCAATAAAAGGGCCAGGCTGAGAATTCAGCCTGGCCCTCTAAACTCTCACACTAATGCGAATAATGATTGTCCCTATTCACTATGGTGCTCCCGGTAGGCTTTGACACGCTATGCCATCGCTGTTTCCATCAAGTCGATGAGGATCACTCGTAGGGCCTCCAGCCGCTTCGAAGAAAGCTTGTGCATCTGCCCATTGCGAAAAGTCCCCGCAATTACGATCAGGGCCAAAGGGGTCATAGAGTAAGGAACTACTAGGTGTTGGTGTTGGTGTTGGCATTGGCATTGGTATTGGCGTAGGTGTTGGTGAATCATAGATTATTGTTGTTGTGTAATACACGGTTCCCTGGCAAGCGCTTGTCATTTCTTGCAACGCAACTAATTCAGCATTGGTAACTGAAAGCAACCACCTTGATTTTATTGCGGCCCAGTCTTTTGCATATTGGCACCAATAACTTACATTTGTTGGTTTCCAAGCTTCAGGTCCTCTGTCACTTTTCGAACGATTCGCACTAGCTGAAACTGCAATTAGATGATCAGCTTCTGAAATGTCATTGGCAAAGTTCTTCTTGGTTTGAGAGTCCCACTGCCAACCTCCGGATCTATGAGCGTTTGCCAGCGGCACCATATGGTCTATGTCTACCTTGCTTGCATCTATAAGGGTCTGACCTTTAAAAAATCCACTCCATTCACCACTTACTACACGACATCCATCAAAAGAAACCGGAACCGCCGACTCGTTAATCAAAACTTCCGCTCGGGTATTTTGACAATCTCCATCTGCGTCAATCCAGTGATTCCAATCATCTCGGTCATAAACGGGCAGTGAAGTCGGAATGGCTCGAACGGTCAGGGCATAAGTTA
>CAYMJY010000010.1:3074-31940 GCA_964391355.1 uncultured Dehalococcoidia bacterium
GGAGTAGCTGTAGCTTCGGCTGTTGGCGTTGCAGCGGCGTTTGTGTGAAAAGGCGTCGGTGTTGAAGTTATATTTGGCGAAGTAAGCGCAGGCGCAGGAGCAGATGTTGTTGTGGGTACAGGTTCAGATGTTGGCGTTAATGTTGGAGTTGGATCGGGCGTAGATGTTGGGTCTGCTGCGGTTGCGATTTGCTCGGTTACTGTACTGACTGGAATGGATGGTGGCTGTGCTTCAGAACATCCAGATATTATGAACAGAAAAACAGTGATGATATAGAGGTGTGATTTATTCATATCTAAAAATGAATGCAAATATTTTCCTGAAATATACCATAATTAATTAAAAATCTACGAAAATCGTACATGAACCTTAAAAGCTTGGAGTTTCATTAAGATTATATGTATAGTAATGAAATTATTCGGTAGGCATTGCAGTCTTGTCATTACTGCTCTTCTACAAACTTGTACGCACTGGAAACCCTCAATACTCCAGCCTTTTTTATACTTACCATCTTTAGTAAAATTCTAGAACTACCGATGAGGATGAATTGAAAACCAGTAATTACGTATGCACTATCACCTTGTTAATGCTTATAGCATTAACGATTTTAGGATGTTCCACTAAAGCAACACCTTCTATCTCTCTTATCGAAGCGATAGCAAACGACGATATAGGAACAGTTCAAGATCATATTGAAGCAGGCACAGATCCTAATGACCAATTTATAGAACTTGGCTATGAGTGGGCTGGTGCGTATGCAATGCATATCGCTGTTTTGGTTCAAAACCCTGAGATAATTACTACGCTAGTAGAGGCAGGTGCAAGTCTGCAGATTCCAGCCAAAGATGCATCGGGAGGCACTCCATTACAGTGGGCTGCTTATTGGGCGGTTGATCCCTCAATAGTGGAATTGTTGATTAACTTAGGTGCTGATGTGAATGCTAAAGATAAAAATGGATGTTCAGTCCTTTGTGCTGCATTGATTGAAAATATTTTTGTGACCGATGAGGACGTAGAGGAATTCAAAAAGAAACGAGAAAAAATTACTGCCATCCTTATAGCAAAAGGTGCGAGTCTTTAAAGCATAGGACTGAATATTGTTAGAAAAAATAACCTTAGACGAAATTAAATCTGCATCTGAACGATTAGTGGGCGTTGCTACTCGAACGCCGTTGGTACGGCTGAATTACCCTGAAAATGATTCAGAAATTTACCTCAAGCTTGAGAATCTGCAACCAATTGGCTCTTTCAAGTTGCGAGGTGCTTACAACGCAATCGCAATGATTGGTGCTGATCAATTAGCGAATGGCGTTTCAACCTCAAGTGCAGGAAACATGGCTCAGGGCGTTGCTTGGTCAGCTAATAAATTTGGAGTCCCTTCTGAAATATTTGTTCCCGACCATGCACCACAGACAAAAGTGGATGCGATTACCAGGCTTGGTGGCAAAGTTATCAAAGCTCCATTCGCTACTTGGTGGCAGTCCATTATTGATCATGGATATCCAGAGATGAATGGCACATTTATTCATCCATTCCTTAATTCACAAGTTGTTACTGGAAACGCGACAGTTGGTTTAGAAATCTTAGAAGACCTACCTGATGTAGATTCGATTATTGTCCCGTTTGGCGGAGGCGGTCTTAGCTTAGCTATAGCCACTGCTGTAGGGCAACTTGGAAGTAAAGCTACAGTTTATGCTTCTGAAGTCGAAACAGCAGCGCCATTCTCAGCAGCTCTAAACGCAAATCAGCCTACTACAGTCGAATACACTCCAAGCTTTGTAGACAGTATTGGCAGCACTCGTGTTATCGATGAAATTTGGCAGCAAGCCAGTAAATTGCTCTCAGGATCATTAGTTGTTTCCCTTCAAGAAATTAAAGAATCGATTGCTATATTGGCTAATCGTAATAGGGTTGTTGCGGAGGGGGCAGGGGCATCTTCAGTAGCAGCTGCTGTGAAAGCAAAAAACCCTGGGAAGACCGTGTGTGTAGTATCGGGTGGCAATATCAATACTGATACCTTTATCCAGATTATGGCTGAAATGAATAAGGGTTAATTCGGAGCAAGTTATGGCAATCATTGAAGAGAAGCTAGAAAAATTAGGATTGGTTTTACCTGAGAAACTCAAAGCACCATCAGGAATGCCACTTCCATTCTCACCTGTAAGAATTATTGGCAACCGCGCTATTATTTCAGGCCATGGTCCACAAAATCCAGATGGGACTGTGCAACAGGGTCAAGGTAAAGTAGGGAATGAGATTAGCGTTGAGATAGCACAAAACGCTGCTAGGGATACGGCACTTTCTATTTTAGCGAGTTTGAAGAGAGAACTCGGTGATTTGGATCGTATTACAGCATGGGTAAAAGTGTTTGGAATGGTGAATGCCGACCCAACTTTCCCTGCACATCCAGTGGTGATTAATGGATTTTCAGATCTTATCCTAGAGCTCTGGGGGACTGAGGCAGGTGGGCATTCCCGATCGGCAATTGGCGTTGCCTCGTTACCCTTTGGCATGTACGTTGAAATAGAAGGAGAAGTTTTGATCGATTAGTGCTAATCGATGTGAAACACTTCTTCGATTTCAAACATCATTTGATCTGGGGCAGATCCTTCCGGGATTTCAAAATAGGGCACCATTAATTTTTGCCAGGCATGGTTGATCTCTTCTTTATCCATACCATCCAGTGAGGATTGAAAAGACTCAGACGCTTCTAGATAACCAAAAAGCAGACCATCAGGTCTCATGAAAAGTGAATAGTTCTTCCAACCATTCTTAGTGAGTGCTGCTTTCATTTCTGGCCAAACATTTTCGTGATGTTCCTTGTATTCCTCGATCATGTTTTCTTTGACTTTAAGTAAAAAACCTACGCGTTTCATATTTAGCTCATTTCAGTTTGTTTGAATTATTCAGAAACTATTCCGTCTGGATATCGCTCAAAAACAAGAGGGTCATAGAGCGGAATTGGATGCTGCGCAACGCGAAGAGTGCGTTCTTGCGCAGCTAAGGCTTCATACATATTCTCAGTGATGCCAATTGGATGATTTCTTTCTAAGTTTTGATACATGAAGAACGCATCGGATATGACTACGACGCCTTCTTTGGTGTCTATTTCCACAGCAATTGATGCTCGGTGGTGACCACCAGTCCACCAAGTTCTAAGGCCTGGAGCTATTTCTTCTTCATCTTCCAGGAGGCGAACTTTGTCCCATCCATCGAAAACCAAATACTCCAAAACATCTTTGGGTATGACGAACCATCTGTCATCATGTGGATGTTGATGAGTAGTGTGGTATTGAATCCACCCGCGCTTCGAGATGCATATTTGCGCATTAGGGAATCTAGGGACATTTGAAACGGTATATAGCTGAAGGGGCGTTAAGAAAATATGAGTAACGTCTTCGGGAGCAACATTAACTCTGGACAATTGGTTTAAGATCCACCAGCTATCATCACGCCGCATTCCAGCATCAGGACCGAGAAAGCTGATCCATTTTTCATTAAGCTGGGTAAGGTCTTCAGCAGCTCCGGTATTCACTAACGCGGTGATCCCGTTACCTCGAATCAAGGCCACCTGGAAGGCGGCTGTATAACTTTTACCCCAGTCCGACATCCAAAATACCTCAGGACCAGGTAAGTCAGCTTCTCCTACTTTGAGCATTTGCACACTATAGTTTGCCATGGAACCTCCGCATAAATATCAAATAGAAGATAACATTAAAGAAATTTAGTTCAAGTTTGCATAGCTTGTACAATTTCAGGGCACAATTAAGAATAGCCATTAAAGTTTTTCGGCACCTATTTAAAAGGAAAAATGAAATGGATAGCTCAAAAATTGTAAGTGTTCGTGCTTACACCAGTAGTACAAGAGGTGCTGATTATCACTCTCATTCCGGCTATCACTGGATTGATGATCACGTCGCGACTCCCATGTCTCAATATCCAGAATACAGAGATTCACGATCTTCATGGGGTCTTAATGCACTCGGTTCTGTGGTTGTTGAAGTTGAGTCTGAATCTGGGCATACAGGGGTGGGTGTAAGCATCGGTGGCGTTCCCGCAGCATGGATCATCGAAAACCATCTTTCTAGATTCATTGAAGGCCAGAACGCAGATCAGGTAGAACGAATCTGGAATCAGATGTTTTTATCAACAATTTATTACGGCAGGAAAGGTATCACGCTTAACGCTATTTCAGCGGTTGACTTAGCAATTTGGGACCTCTTAGGGAAAATCAGACAGGAGCCTGTTTACCATTTGTTGGGTGGCAAAGTACGATCAGATATTGAATTTTATGCTACAACGGCAAGGCCAGATATTGCGAAAAAATTGGGATTTTTAGGCGGCAAAATGCCATTACTTCATGGTCCAGCAGAGGGCGAAGAAGGTATGAAGAAGAATATAGAGCGTATGCAAAATATGCGCGACGAAGTAGGGGATGATTTTTGGTTAATGTACGATTGCTGGATGAGCTTAGACTTAAATTATGCGCAAAAGCTTGCAGGGGAACTTAGTAATACAGGGATGAAATGGATAGAGGAAGCATTCTTGCCGGATGATTATTGGAGCTTGAAACAGTTGCGAGCCACTGTCCCAAAAGGGATGTGGGTCACAGGTGGAGAACACGAAGCAACCTTACAAGGATTTCGGATGATGCTTGAAATGGAATGTGTTGATATTTTACAACCTGATGTTGGTTGGTGCGGAGGGCTTACTGAATTAGTCAAAATTGGCGCATTGGCAGATGAACATAAAGTCCTAGTCGTTCCGCATGGATCAAGTGTGTATTCATATCATTACGTAATTACTCAACATAACAGTCCTTTTGCTGAATTCCTCGTGATGTCGCCTAATGCTGATCAGGTAATTCCAATGTTTGAACCGCTGTTGTTGGGGGAGCCTGTTCCAGAAAACGGACGTCTTAAAGTTTCTGATAAACCAGGTTTTGGAGTCGAATTAAATCGCGAGGTAGAGTTAGAACGACCCTTTGTTCATTGAAAGTAGAGGTGAAATTTGCGTACTTGGTATGACGTTTTCTCAACTAAGTGGGGCTGGATTGGAGCAATTGCTTCTGATGAAGGATTGCGGCATCTGTCTCTTCCGGAAGAATCAATTGATTTGGCTAAACGGCATTTAGCGAAGCCACTTGAGCGTGAGGCACCCTTGGAGTCTAAAAATGCTTTTGATGATCTTGGATTTCAATTAGATTCATACTTCAGTGGTGAGTCAGCAATGCCACAGCCATACTTGGATCTATCGGGTGCCACAAGGTTTTTTCGAGATGTATGGGAAGTTTGTAGATCTATTCCGGCTGGTGAAACGCAAACTTACTTATGGTTGGCTGAGAAAGCTGGTAGCCCAAAAGCAGTTAGAGCAGCAGGACAAGCAATGGCGAGAAATAGAGTACCCCTCATCATTCCGTGTCACCGAGTGATCGGAAGAGACGGGGGGTTGCATGGTTTTGCTGGGCCTGGGATAGGTATGAAAGCGAGACTGCTTGAATTAGAAGGTGTAAAACGGTAGCACAAATAAGTGTGTTAATTATCGTTTTTGAATGGTGAGTGCCCTTGGATTATCTAAGAGTTCGGCCAACCGGTTTGCGAGTTCATCAGAATAGGAAGTTTTGATTATTCTCATTTCTACCCGCCATCTTTTGCCACCGCTTGATATCACCAAGTCAACATCATCGGCACCAGGGTATTCTAAAATAACCTGGAGCACTGATTTCAGTAAGTATTGATCATCTTCCGGTTTGTCCGTTTCGGTTAAATTGACCAGTAATAGTTTATTCGGAATTTCACTGCTTACTCCGATGTTATTGTTGCTAGGTTGCTTTGCATTTCTTATGGCTGGAACTGGAATATGGCCGTTCATGGAAGAATTTGCTTGTGGTTCGGGATTGATTATTTCTTGCTGAACTGTAGAGATAACAGGCGCTTCTGTATCAAGGAGTTCCTCTTGGCCTTGGGGTGTCTGTTTTATAGTACCGTCTTGAATAATAGGTGAGTTCGTATTTTCTGAAGGGGCGGTCGCGGCGATACTTTCAACAAATTCTTCTTCAGTCCATTCTCTAATTCGAGGACCATCAAAAGACTCTGCTGGTGGTGAAATATTATCTGAAGGAATTTCATAAACTGAAGCTCCGTCGCAATGCATGGTTAATTCATCATTTCTGACACGAACAGTCCCATTCAAATGGACTAAATTCCCCTGAATCCAAACATCAGTGGTTGTTTGGTAAGTGCGGCTCCAAACAGCTACATCTAAAGAACCATCCATTAGTTCCAGGGTTACAAATGCTATGCGCTCACCATTTTTGTCAGTCTGTAGTCGTGTATTGCTGATTTGACCTACTAAAGCTACTTTCATCCCTGCTTCAAGCTGGGATTTCGATATAATTGCTCCTTCGGGAACATTCGGTGCGATTGACTCGAGAATTTGCGAACTTAGTGAAACTCCCATTAATTCACGTTCCCAAAGTGCCTGTTCTATTGCAGATGGTTCATTCGATTCAGATAAAGTTACTCCAACCATGGGGGCAGGGACCGACTCACCAAATAGATTGAACATGTTTGTTTGGCCAGATTCTTTCAGCTGAGCTTCACGCTGTACCAGACTTACTAAGCTATCTAAGCTTGCGAGCAACTGCCCCCTGCGACCAAATTCATCTAATGCACCTACTTTGATCAAACTCTCTAGAACCCTTCTATTGCCTGCAGTTCCTCCAGATCTTCTTGCAAAATCCTCGAGATTCTTAAAAACACCTTCAGCTTTTCTACTTGAAACCAAATCACTTACTGCTAATTCCCCGACATTTTTAACAGAGGCTAGACCGTAAGAAATCTCTTCTTTCTGTGAGTCAGAATTTTTGATAGAGGGGGAACTCTTGACTGAGAACCCCACCTCACTACGGTTTATTTCTGGAGGTAAAACCTTTATTCCTAGGCGGACACACTCCGCTACCATCATTGAGATGCGTTCTGCATTTCCAGAATAAGCGTTCATGGCACAAGTCATAAATTCGGCTGGATAATTCGCCTTAAAAAATGCTGTCCAGTAGGCAACTACGGCATAGCTAACACTGTGAGCTTTATTGAAAGCATATCCTGCAAAGGGCTCAATTAGATCAAAAATTTCCTTTGCGAGTTGCTCTGTATAGCCGCGATCTTTAGCTCCACTGACAAATTTTTCACGCTCCTCTTCCATGAGGCTTCTGATTTTTTTACCCATAGCTTTTCTAACTATGTCAGCCTCACCTAAAGAATATCCAGCAAAAGTTCGAAGGATATGTAAAACCTGATCTTGGTATACGATGATCCCGAATGTTTCTTCGAGTATTCCCTTGAGCGCATCGTGTGGATATTCAATAGGAGCTCTACCGAATTTCGAATCAATAAATCGAGGTATATGTTCCATGGGACCTGGTCTGTAAAGGGCAACCATCGCAGCAAGCTCAGCCAGCGTCTCAGGTTTTAATTCTTTGATGTACCTTCTCATACCAGGTGACTCTAGCTGGAAAACAGCTGTAGTTTCACCAGAACCTAAAAGTTCAAAAGTCTTCACATCATCGAATTCAATTGTGTTTAAAGGAATTGATACTCCATGCCTGGTTTCTACCAAACTGATAGTTTCCGCTAAAATTGTGTAGTTAATGAGACCTAGGAAATCCATCTTAAGCAGCCCTAATTTCGCTAAAGGCTCCATTGCATACTGGGTCATGGCAATAGCATTTTCAGCTCCCTTTGTCGGACGCTGAAGAGGCGTATTGTTTGTTAATGGATCAGAAGAAATAACAATTCCTGCAGCATGCGTACTAGAATTTCTTACTGTGCCTTCGAGTTTCTGTGCAGCACTAAGCAATTCCTTATAGGATTCGTCATTTTGGTAAGCTTCACGCAGTTCAGCAGATTCACTAAAAGCTGTCTCCAGAGTCATTCCAACCCTTGCTGGTACAAGACGAGCTATTCGATCAACATCTGCATATTGCATACCTAATGCGCGCCCAACATCACGAATTACAGCTTTTGCACCGAGCGTGCCAAAGGTAATAATTTGCGCTACATGGTCTTCACCGTATTTACTAACTAGATAACGTATAGCCTCATCGCGTCTATCATCTTGGAAGTCCAAATCTATATCTGGCATTTCTTTACGCTCTATATTTAGAAAGCGTTCAAAAACCAGCTCATATTCAAGAGGATCAATATCTGTGACCCCAAGACAATAAAGGACTAACGATGATGCAGCACTACCTCTAACCCCAAAGATTATTTGGTTTTTCCTGGCAAATTCTGCAATATCCCAAACTACTAAAAAGTAATTTGGGTACTGGGTTTTTGTTATGACGTCCAGCTCGTATGTTAAACGTTGATGCTGAACTTCATTTCCTGGTCCGAATTTCTGCTCAAAGCCTTGCCAGCTCAGACGACGCAAAAACGAATCAGCATCGTCTGCATTTTCTACAGGGTATTCAGGAAGGTGAAGGTTAGTGAAATCAAGCTCAAAATCTACAGACTCTGCGACTTTCATGGTATTCGATAATGCTTCGGGCATATCCGAAAATAAATAAGCCATTTCCTCGGGGCTTTTCAGATAATAAGAATCGTCAGACATTTTCATTCTGGATTGATCATTAATTGTTGTATTGGTTTGAATGCATACCATCACATCTTGCATATCTGCGTCTTCTTTATACACATAGTGCAAGTCGTTGGTAGCTATGAGTGGAATATCGAGTTTTTCAGCGATATTAATCAAACCGGAATTCAGCCGTTCTAGGAATTCGAGATTCTCATGACGCTGAAGTTCAAGGTAAAATTGAGAAAATGAGTCGCGATAAAAACGTACTAATTCTTCTGCACGTGAATTTTCACCATCTATGATGAATCTGGATATTTCAGAAGATGGACAACCAGAAAGCACGATTAAGCCGTCTGCTTTTGCTGAAAGCAATTCTTTGTCGACTCTTGGCTTATAGTAAAAACCCTCTGTGTTTGCTTTAGAAACGAGATGCAAAAGGTTGCTATAACCTACTGTATTTTGGGCTAATACCGTTAAGTGAGAAGGTGTTTTCTCTGCAGGGTTTTTTTCTTTAAGGGAAGTACTTGCGACGTAAAGCTCACATCCAATAATAGGTTTTATACCTTCTTCAACACATGCTTCGTAAAAATCAATAGCACCATGCATTACTCCATGGTCAGTCAAACCAAGGGCGCTCATGCCTTGATTTTTTGCATGTTTAACTAATGCTTTAATATGGCTAAGGCCATCAAGCATGCTGAACTCTGAATGGACATGAAGATGTGTAAAAGACATAGTTATATCAGTATTTCAATAGGCGACTATTATACGAATACTATGCATTCGTCCCAAGAGTAATAACTCAATATTTGGGTGTTTCTTGAAGTATTTGCACATTATGATGTGCAATCAACCAGCATTCACAAGTTGATAATTTAAAATATAATCCTATAGTTGAGTGATAGTAAAATACATTTAGCCTTATAGTTGCCTGGGTGAAATGCCGATTAAACCTAAACTCCTCGCCGAAAGCCAAAGCATTTATGAAGAAGCACTTCATAAACTCTTGTCCCTTGCTGATTTTGAAAGAAGTAACCCCAAGCGAAAGAAGAGTTCCTATGTGGGCTTGGGCAGAATGAAAGAGCTTGCTGGTCGCCTGGGGAACCCTCAAAACCGAACAACTGTCGTTCACGTCGCAGGAACCAAAGGCAAAGGCTCTGTGGCGAGTATGGTTTCAAGCATCTTGCAAACCGAAGGATTGAAAGTAGGTCTTTTTACATCTCCTCACTTACTTAGTTTTCGTGAGCGAATACGTATCAACGGCACTCCGTTAACTGAAACTGAATTTGCAGAAGCAGTCGAATCAGTTTGGCCTCATATTCTGGCGATGGGTACTCCAGGTTCTGATCTTTGTCCTTCAACTTTTGAATGCCTTACAGCAATGGCCTTTCACGTTTTTAACAATGAACAAGTTGATATACAGGTACTTGAAGTTGGGCTAGGTGGGCGTCTTGATTCTACTAATGTGGCATATGGCGATGTGTCTGTCATAACATCAATTAGTAGAGATCACGTGAATGTTCTCGGTGATACAATTAAGGCTATAGCCCAGGAAAAAGCTGGAATAATTAAGCCAAATTCCTTTGTTGTATCTGCTCCTCAGGAAAAAGATGCATACCGTGTAATCCAAGAAGTTTCTCACCAACAAAATGCGAAATTAATATCACTCGGTGAAGATGTTACTTGGGAAAAGAACCATTCTGACTTAAGCAACCAAACTTTTAAAGTTAAAACACAAAACAATAACTTTTTAATTAATTTACCTTTACTGGGAGACCACCAGCAAGAAAATGCTTCAGCCGCAATTGCAGCCGTACTTGCTTTATATCCAGTTTTTCCGAATAAAAGTATAGAAATGGGCCTCTCTGAATGGCGCTGGGATGGTCGCTTTCAGATTCTCTCGCAAACGCCTTTGGTTGTAATTGATGGTGCTCATAATGAGTATTCAATGAAATGTTTGCGTGAGACAATCGCATCTTACTTCCCTTCGAAAAAAGTTAAGCTTATTTTCGGGTGTTCAATGGACAAAGAGCTAAGAGCTATGGCAGAACAAATTGCCCCTATTTCAAAAGCGGTGATTGCTTGTGCATCTCGGCATCCAAAATCTGCGAAACAAGAGACCATTTCCGATGTTTTTAATTCTATGGGCTTGACTTCAAAGATAGGAGGGTCTGTCCAAAACGCTATTAAAATGACCCTGGAGACTGTAGAAGCAGATGAGTTTGTGCTCATAACCGGTTCGCTTTTTGTTGTGGGTGAATCTTTAGAGTTTTGGCATAATATTCCTCCTGAGCGTTATCCTGTACTGGAAAGAATGGGCAGAATTTAGAGTGGACATTGAATAGACGTGTAGTAATAACTGGAATGGGAGCGATGACTCCTCTTGGTGAATCAGTAGAACAATTCTGGAATGGATTAATTTCAGGACAGTCCGGTGTCGGGCCTATGACTCTTGCCGATCCCAGTGCATATCCCTGTCAGATTTCAGGAGAAGTTAGTAACTTCAACCCAGAAAATTACATGGATAAAAGAGAAGCCAGAAGAATGTCACGCTTTTCGCAATTAGGAATCGCAGCAACGCTCGAAGCCTTTCAGAACTCGGGAATATCCGATGGGGTGTTAGATTCTACTAGAACTGGAGTGATAATAGGCAATGGAAATGGGGGATATCCAGACATAGAAGCTGCAGTTAGACAAATAGCACGCGGTGAAGGTCCGCGATTGTCTCCTTTTTATTTCCCCATGACGCTGCCGAATATGGCTGCTGCAAACATAAGCAGGCTGTTCGGGGCAGAGGGAGTTTGTTCTACCATTACAACTGCTTGTGCAGCATCTACTCATGCTATTGGTGATGCACTGAACGCTATACGAAATGGCGTGGCTGACGTAATCATTACCGGTGGAGCTGAAGCGGGTATTAGTGAATTAGGGCTCGCAGGCTTTTGTGCGATGCGAGCATTATCTTCGAGAAATGATTCCCCTGAATCAGCGAGTAGACCATTCGACCTTGATAGGGATGGATTCATTCCCTCAGAGGGTGCTGGGATCTTGGTGTTAGAAGACTTGGAGCATGCAAAGGCTAGAGGTGCTGAAATTTTTGCTGAGGTCATTGGCACTGGAACTTCTTCTGATGCATTTCATCAATTTCAGCCCGATTCAAATGGTAATGGGGCTGCTAGAGCAATTAAGTTAGCGTTGGCTGATGCAGGAATTGAACCGAATGAAATAGATTATATAAATGCACATGGAACGTCGACACCGCTGAATGATGTGATTGAAACAACCGCAATTAAGCGAGCATTAGGCGAGAGAGCCGAATCAGTCCCCATAAGTTCTACGAAATCAATGATAGGACATGCTTTAGGCGCAAGTGGAGGAATGGAAGCAGTAGCTTGTGTTAAAACAATACAAACAGGGGTAATCCATCCGACCATTAACTATGCACAAACAGATCCTGACTGTGATTTAGATTACGTACCAAATATTTTAAGGCAGGCGAATGTAAAAACCGTACTTTCAAACTCATTTGGGTTTGGTGGTCAAAACGCATGTATCATTTTCCGGAAGTACGAAAAATAAGACTGGCAGTAAACCTGAATACGCTGGTATCATATGTGTATGAGTAACTCTTCAAAACTAATTGTGTATACAAGGCCTGATTGTTCATATTCTGATGCTTTGAAATGGGATTTAGATGCTGACGGCGTAGACTACACAGAAATCGATTTGTCTGTTTACCCAGAGCATGTTCCTGAAGTTGAACGCATCACTGGCGGCGAGAGGATCACTCCTGTTATGGTTGAGGGTGACTTCGTTGCGGTAGGGTACAAAGGCATAGGCTGAGCGTTTTAATTGTTTGGCCGTGAGCCTTACAAAATCAACTGGCCCGGTGGTGTAGTCTGGCTTAACACACCTCCCTGTCAAGGAGGAGATCACGGGTTCAAATCCCGTCCGGGTCGCCAGAAGCCTTAATTTTCAAAACAAATAACAATCGATGATGGGGATTTTAAAAAACCTTAAAGGCCAGTAACCTTTTTAACTTGCTCTGCAAATGCGATGGGATCGCGAGGCTTAATGAACAAACGCGAACCTGATGTTAAAACCAGGAAGACGCTTGTCCCAACTAGAGCAACATTGACAGTTTCCACTATGCTGATTTCTGATACCGGTACCAGCTTGGTACGAAGTAAGCGATATCTAATTACTAATGTGTCTTCAAAAAGATGATATCTCGCGTGCGTGAAAAGCAAAACATAGCCAACGGCTACTACTCCAAATAGCAGTGACAGGGCATTACCATTCAGGCCATTGAAGAGCATAAAGCCTCCCAATGCAATTGTGATAATGTCGACTATCGCTAAAGGCCTGCTGTCTGAATGAACCGGACCCTGTTGTTGGTTTTTGGGAGAAGACATAGATACATGATATATCAAATCCTGAATGATGTCTTATGAAAATCAACACCTCGGTTTTAACCGAGGTGTTGGTGGGAGGATTTATGCTGCGGCTGTAGTATCGTCGCGTTCGTTTCGCTCGGGGAAGAGAGCGATACTGGCGGAATGTTTCCTAACAAACCTAGCAGCAATTGGCACTTCTGCGTGAGCCTGGACCGTTGTTTGTCCTAAAAACGCCTTCCCAATCAATTCAATCATGCTAAACATGGCAAACCTCCTTTTGTACGGCATACCTAGATTCCACAATCGCTCTACGAGTAAGCTCTTTGCAGTAGCTTCTACTCATCCTTCGAATAACAATCCGGGCTGACCAGACACTATTGTATACTACGACGAAATTCGTTGCAAGAGTTAAATATTTATGTAAAGTAATTATGAATTACAGTTAAATCCTCTTAAAATATTAAAACCATAAGGAAATTAGCTGTATAAATCTAGTTTCAATATTCGTAATAAAATGAATGAATCAGGAATTATGAATTTCTAAATGAAATTTCTTTGATTCGTTTTTCTATTCTTGACCTTGAAATTAGTAGGTAGTGGTTACAGATAGAACACCTAATCCCTATGTCTGCGCCAATACGTTCGACTCGCCAAGAGTTCCCCCCACAGGGATGGGACTTGCGAAGAGTAATTATATCTCCAAGCAAGATTTGCTTTACCACTTGTGCCCCATAGAAGTGCGAACATCATTGATCAGTGTTTTCATACTCAGTGCTGAGTGGCGTATTTGAGCTATGTAATCAGTACCTTTTCCTGCATAAATTATCGATCTTGATACGTTAAAAATAGAACCAAAACCCTCAGGATTCAATGATGCTTCAACCGTACTTTTAAGTTCACCGCCTTGAGTGCCTAAGCCTGGAATAAGTAAAGGCATTTCAGGGCAAATCGACCTGATTCTGACTATCTCATCTGGGTAAGTTGCACCTACTACCAAGCCTACGTTGCCTTGAGCGTTCCACTCTTTTGATTTGTATGCAACGTGCTCATAAACAGCCATGCCATTTGAAGTAATTAATGATTGAAAATCATTCGAGCCGGGGTTTGATGTTTTACATAAAACGAATACCCCTTTTTCGCTATAATTTAAAAATGGTTCAATTGAATCACTGCCTTGATACGGACTTACTGTTGTAGCATCGGCTTCCCAGTACTCAAAAATTGCTTTTGCATAAGCTGTAGAACTCGACCCAATATCTGCACGCTTTGCATCTAATATTACCGGGATATTAAAACCTTTTGCTGCACTAATGACGTCCTTCAAAGCTTGGAGACCAATAGCACCTTCCGCCTCGAAAAAGGCAATGTTCGGTTTAAAAGCGCAAACCAAATCGGATGTTGCTTCTACAATCGATACCACAAAAGCTGATAAGTCTTGTATCGGCAAACTTGACCGCCATGGATCAATCCCAACACAGAGTAAGGATTGGTTGCGTTGGGCTGTGTCATCTATGTTATAAACAAAGCGAGACATGTTACGAGTGTAACACTTAAAACCAATGAAATAAAAATTGATGATATCAACAACCATAATTAGCACTGTTACTGCGGATTGCGAGAATTAATGCATGACTACAAAAGAAGCATTAACTAAAACATTTGAGCTTTTATATAAATTTTATGGCCCACAAGGATGGTGGCCTGCAGCTTCCCATTTTGAAATGATGGTCGGTGCTGTACTTACCCAAAATACTTCATGGAGGAACGCAGAAATTGCACTATCTAGGTTGAGAAACTCGGACAAACTTAGCCCCATGTCAATTCTTGAGCTTTCTGATTGTGAATTATGGGATCTAATCCGTCCGAGCGGATTTTATAAAAATAAGGCTAGAACGCTCCAGGCAGTCGCTTGTTACTATATAAATATAGGGAATAGTTTCAACGAATTCACTATAGCTGAAATGAACAACTTGCGTTCTCAGCTACTAACTATTAGAGGTATTGGACAAGAAACTGCGGACGATATTATTTTATATGCGGCAAAGCTACCTTCATTTGTCGTAGACTCATATACAGTGAGAGTTTTGGGCCGCTTATCAATTGCACCAACCAATAAAAGTTACTCTTATTACAAGGATTTAATAGAGCAAAATTTAGATAGAGATGTAGAGCTCTGGGGTGAATTTCATGCTTTGTTAGATACTCACGCGAAGTATTTCTGCACAAAAAATCACCCTAAATGTGATTCGTGCTGTCTCTGGAGTATCTGTGATTATGATAAAAAAAGTGCTTGACCCTTATCTTTGGGGAATTGCTTTTGGTTCAATCACATTCATAGAATAAACATTTGCTAAATTGCGATAACGTTCATTGTAATCAAGTCCATAACCTACAATAAATTCATCTGGTACTTCAAAACCAACGTAACTTAGATCTACATCTGAGACGCGACGTGCTCTTTTGTCAAACATGACACAAACTGAAACACTCGAGGGTTTTTTTTCTTGAATGTGTTGCATAATTGGGCGTAGTGTCAATCCCGTATCCATAATACCTTCGACTAATATGACGTCTCGATTCTCTATATTGACCTCAATATCTCGAGTAATTTCTACTGACCCAATATCTTCACCTCCATATCTGGATACGCTCATAAAGGCTACTTCAACTTGCAAATCTACTGAGCGTGCTAAATCTGCAAGGAAGACAAATGAACCGCGTAAGACTCCAATGAGCACAGGGGAGCCGTTCTGATAATCGTTGGTTATTTTCTGAGCAATTAGTTTGACCTGGTTCTGAATTGCTGCATCCGTATATAAAAGAGGACCCAATCCTTCTACTTCTGCATCAACCATCGGACCATAACCATATTTTCCAAGTAGACGGATATAATCTCTTCTATAAAGCAGCTGGATATTAATTTCTGGATATAGCTCCTTAAGCTGCCTGAGTTTTCTGTTTTTTTGTGTTACCAAGCTTTGCTTCATTGTTGTTAGTTCAAAGTATTGATCCTGATCGGGTAAGTAAAAATCGGGAGAATGCATTTCAACGACTCTGTTCCCCTCCCAACGCAACGGGAATGACCGAGGTTCATACAAATAAGGTATTTCGTAATAGTCTAATAATTTGGCGAATTCTTTTTCGCTGGGATGCATGAAAGACACGTCTTTTGTATCAGTGGGTGCCGCCACTTTTGTATCCAGAATCCCTTCTAGGTTGATCGGTGTGTTTGGTCTTCTTCCTCTCCTGATAGGACTACGGCTTTTGAAAGCATTCGTATTTCTTGATTGAAATTCATTATTCGCAGCTTTTAAGGTACTGGACTCTTCTTTTTGATTAATGCGTGGAATACGAGGAGTGGATTCGCTATTCGCAGAATACTTTCCCTCGTATTCGTTTGGATCTTTATGGTTTGAAACCTCATGAGAGATTTCAGTATTTTCCCCAAAATCTTCATTTAATTTTGGCACGACTACCTCACGATTTAATGGAAAATCAGTCATTAATTAAAACCAAGTACATACTCACTAATGGTCGCAATTTTTGTATCTGCGTACTGAGAACTTATTGCATTGATTGCCACCTTTGCCGTGTCCATTGAAGTGTAGCAAGGGATTCTTCTTTCGGTAGCGGCACGTCGAATCGCGAAGCCGTCTTTTAGTGCAGCCGTTACTTCTTCAATTGTATTCACCACACCGGAAACAGAACCCTCTTCTACAATGCTGACTGCGTTAGGTAAAGACTCGCCTGCTTTGTTAACTATTTTGACTGGTATTCCAAGTTGAGCGATCAACTTCGCTGTACCTTCAGTAGCAAACAATGTGTAGCCGACTTTGTCGAGCGTCTTGATTAATGCCTTAGCGTCATTTTTATCCTTGTCTGCAATAGTAAGGAGTATAGAGCCATTCATTGGCAAAATTAGATCTGAGGCTGCTAGTGCTTTAAATAGAGCTCCGTCCAAAGTAGTATCAACACCCATTACTTCGCCTGTTGATTTCATTTCAGGGCCGAGGTAAGTATCTACACCTACCAACTTTGACATTGAAAATACGGGGGCTTTAATTCCTACTAATGCTTTCTGCTCCTGCAGACCCTCATTGAAGCCAAGTCCTATAATTGTGTCTCCTAGCATGACTTGAGTCGCAAGCTTAACCATTGGAATGTCAGTTACTTTTGAGATGAATGGAATTGTTCTACTTGCTCGAGGATTAACTTCAATTACATAAATTTCGCTTTTGACAGAACCCTGATCCATGATTACATATTGGATATTCATCAAACCATTTATGTTCATGGATTTACCTATCCTATCAGTGTAACTAACTAATTTATCCACTTCGCTTTGAGTTAAATTCATAGGCGGGTAAACGGCCATAGAATCACCTGAATGGACACCTGCACGCTCTACATGTTCCATGATCCCAGGTATCAAGATTGAAGTGCCGTCGCACACTGCATCTACTTCAACTTCGATCCCTTTGAAGTACTTGTCAATCAATATAGGGTGATTAGGTGATGCTATTAGAGCTGCAGACAAATATTCTAAAAGTTGGTTTGGGCCATCAACGATTTCCATGGCCCTTCCTCCTAAAACATAAGAAGGACGAACTAGAATAGGATAACCTAGCGCATTTGCTACGCTTAAACCTTCGTCTACAGTGCTAACTGTCGATCCTGGTGGCTGAGGTACGCCTGCAATTTCCATTAATTTCCCAAAGCGTTCTCTGTCAGAAGCTACATCAATAGTATCCGCAGAAGATCCTAATAATGGCATACCAACTCGATGAATTGCTTGACTTAAATTTATAGCTGTTTGACCTCCAAACTGAACGACAGATAATGGACACTCTCCTGATTCACTGTTTGTTTCATTTAGTAGAACATCCCTAATGCTTTCCTCATCCAGTGGTTCAAAGTAAAGCCTGTCAGAAGTATCGAAGTCTGTAGAAACAGTTTCTGGGTTGGAATTGATCATAATTGATCTATAGCCTGATTCTTGGAGTGCCCAAGCAGCGTGCACTGAGCAATAATCAAACTCTATTCCTTGGCCTATTCGTATTGGACCTGATCCTATAACCAGCGCACGTTTTCCAGTAAGAGGAGTTGCTTCATTTTCTGAGTCATAGCATGAATAAAAATAAGTAGTTGAAGCTTCAAATTCGGCTGCGCATGTGTCTACCATTTTGTAGGAGGGCTTGATATCCCACTCTAACCGAAGATCCCTGACTTGATCCGTGATTTTATCGCTTAATATGGCAATAACATCATCAGAAAACCCGAGTTTCTTTGCCTCGTGCATCAAAACTGGAGAAAGGTCTTTAGATAATAATGAATATTCCATTTTGACAATTGTGGCAATTTTGTCTAAAAACCAAGGATCAAAGAAACAGAGCTTAGATAGTGATTCTGTGGAAACACCTCGGCGAATTGCGGTTACTATCGACCAAATTCTTTCATCGCTAGCACGGAAAGGCAACTCTTCACCCTTCAAATCTTTCCATTCGGGATTTTCCCATAGCAAAGAGCGTCCGTTTATTTCCAACGACCTAATAGCTTTTTGTAATGCAGATTCAAAGCTACGGTCTATGGCCATCACTTCTCCCGTAGCTTTCATTTGAGTACCTAAGTGCCTGTCGCCGAGTGGGAATTTATCAAAAGGCCATCTTGGGATTTTCACCACGCAGTAATCCAACGCTGGCTCAAATGCGGCCTTAGTGCGTTTCGTGACAGCGTTAGTAATCTCATCTAAACGTTTACCAATGGCAATTTTTGCTGCAACCCGCGCTATTGGATAACCTGTAGCTTTAGATGCTAATGCGGAAGACCGACTGACCCTTGGATTCACCTCAATTACATAATAGGAAAGAGGCTTAGGAGTGTCCCCAGGCAAACTATCGCCAACTATAGGGTGAGGTGACAATGCGTACTGAACGTTACACCCTCCCTCAATTCCTAGTGCTCGGATGATACGTAAACTTGCAGATCTCAAAATTTGATATTCGCGATCAGAAAGGGTCTGGCTAGGGGCTACTACAATGCTATCACCAGTGTGGACTCCCATTGGATCTAAGTTTTCCATATTGCAAATCGTTATGCATGTGTCGGCTGAATCCCGCATCACCTCATACTCAAGTTCTTTCCAACCCAATAAAGACCGCTCAACTAAGATTTGATTAATAGGGCTTGCAGATATGCCTGATTGAGCAATTTCTCTAAGCTCATCTTCATTATTTGCAAACCCACCACCAGTACCACCTAGTGTGTAGGCAGGCCTAATTGCAACAGGCAATCCTATCTCTGTAGCTGCTTTAACAGCATCTTCAACGGTTGTTACAATTTTGCTAGGTGGAGTCGGTTCACCAATAGAGTCCAGTAGTTCTCTGAATTTTTCTCTATCCTCAGCCTGACGAATCGTTTCAATGGAGGTCCCTAACAGCTTAACAGCGTATTTTTCTAGAATACCTGCTTCAGAAAGTGCAACAGCTAGATTCAGACCAGTTTGACCACCGAGCGTAGGTAATAGACCTTCAGGACGCTCAATAGCAATGATCTTTTCCAAAACTTTCAGCGTCAGCGGTTCTATATATACACGATCAGCCACGTCTGAATCCGTCATTATTGTTGCTGGGTTGGAGTTGACTAATACTGTCGTAATGCCTTCTTCACGAAGTGATTTGCATGCCTGTGTTCCAGCATAATCGAACTCCGCAGCCTGGCCTATAATAATCGGACCCGACCCTATGACAAGGACTTTTTTAGGAACACTATTCTTCAATCTTCTGCTCTTTCTTTTCAGTAACCATCTTGATGAATTCGTCAAAAATATAACTGTTGTCTAAAGGTCCTGGTGATGCTTCAGAATGGTACTGGATAGTAAGGATGCTCTCTGTCTTGTGCCTTAAACCTTCAATCGTGCCATCATTAAGGTTTCTGTGAGAAACAATCACCTCTGATGGAAGACCGATATCTTTAACTGCATACCCATGATTTTGTGCAGTGATATAGACCTTATTCGTTTCTAAATCCTGCACAGGGTGATTCCCACCCCTGTGTCCGAATTTTAGTTTATAGGTTTCGGCACCTAAGGCTCTTGCAATGATTTGATGACCAAGACAAATACCCAACATCGGAAGTTTGCCTATAAAGTCTTTGGCAGTTTTAACAGTTGATTCACAGTGAACTGGATCGCCAGGTCCTGGTGAAAACAACACTCCGTCAGGTTTTGATGTCATCACATCAGAAAAAGATGATGTAGATGGGAACACGTTCACTTGGCAGTTACGGTTGGACAGTTCTTTTAAAATATTGAATTTGACGCCACAGTCTATTACTGCAATAGAAAGATGACCATCTGACCATTTGTACGGTTGCTTAGTGGAAACTTCGTCTACTAAATTAAAAGATTCGTACGGAGGGTGCATTTTTAATCTTGCGTATGCTAATTCAGGATCTTGACTTGTGACCATTCCCATCATCACACCTTCAGATCTGATTATTTTTGTAATGGCTCTTGTATCCAGTCCCGATATCCCAGGAATCCCTTGGTTTACCAAGTAGTCGTTTAGTGTTAATTCCGAGTCATAATGACTAGGGAATTCTGAATGCTCTCTGATAGCAAAACCTGAGACTTGGACTTTTGACGATTCAACTGAATTGTTATTTGTGCCGTAATTACCTTGAAGTGGGTAGGTTGGCATCAAGATTTGACCGGCATAAGAGGGGTCAGTAAGCATTTCCTGATACCCAGTCATAGAAGTATTGAAAACTACTTCTCCAAATGCTTCAGATTTTGAACCGAACCCTTCTCCTTGGAAAACGGTACCGTCAGATAAAATTAAGTAGGCTTTATGCAAATGAATTCCTATCAAACTGAAGTCTCTTTTCCGAATCAAATACAATATTGCCATTAGCAATTGTCAACTTAACTCTCCCCTTGAGAACATCACCTATCAGTGGGGTGTTCTTCCCTTTTGATTCGAAATCACTTGCATTTACAAGCCACTCTGATTCAGGATCAATTAAAACCAGATCAGCATTCGAACCGATAGAAATACTACCTATTCCAAGCTTTGATAAGCCAAGCACTTTGGCTGGGGCTTCTGTGAGTCTTTGAATCAGCGTTGGCAAATCTAATTTTCCTGAATGTACAAGCCCCATTAAGGATCCTAGTGCTGTTTCCAGCACCGAAATCCCAACGGCAGCTTCATCGAATGGTTGAGCTTTATCTGCAAATGTGTGTGGGGCATGATCAGTAGCAATGCAATCTATCACACCTTCACGAAGAGCAATGATCAAAGCATTTTGATCTGAAATAGATCTCAAAGGGGGACTGACTTTAGCCATCGAATCGTAAGCCTTTAAGGTTAAAGGATCAGATGAGTGCACCTCACCATGTACGCCCATCACCCACTCTTCACTCATTGTGAGATGGTGAGGGCTTACCTCTGCTGTAACTTTCAAGCCTCTCTCTTTAGCCTGTCGTATTAACTCAATAGAGCCTTGAGTACTGACATGAGCAGCATGGAAATGACCACCTGTTAATTCTGCCAGTGCTATATCTCGCGCTACAATAGCTTCCTCGCCAGCTGAGGGATAACCTAATAATCCTAGCCTGTCAGACACCCAACCTTCATGGACGCCAAGACCATGAGTCAAAGAATAATCTTCACAATGATCTATAATCGGAAGCCCATAATTACCTGAAAGTGAATTAAAAAGCTCTTTCGAATAAAGTAGTGCCATTTGCATTAAATGACCAGTCGCTACTGGAGATCCGTCATCACTAAACGCAACTACTCCGGAGTTGGCTAATTCTTCCATTTCAGACAACTCGATACCTTTCCGGTTTTTACTTACAGATCCCACTAATAACGTTCTGACTAGCCCTGCATCCTGAGCTTTTTTGTTGATGAACTGTGCGATTGCAGCATTGTCGATTGAAGGTTCAGTATTCGGCATACAGGTAATGGTAGTGAACCCTCCTTTCGCGGCAGCTCTTTGACCTGATTCAATTGTCTCTCTATCTTCTTGACCTGGTTCACGTAAGTGTGTATGGATATCGACAAATCCGGGACAGGTAACCATCCCATCGGCATTAATGATCAACGAACCTTCTGGTGGGCTGATTATTGACCTTTGTTCTTTAATTTTGCCATCAAGTATTAGTAGATCACCATGCGTGTCCAAAGAAGACGAAGGATCTATAATACGAGCTCCTTTTATTAAAACAGGACGTTGTTCATTCATACGGTGAGCTCCTCTGAACCGTCTGGTGTGAAGGTTAAAATTTTATAAAGCAAGGCCATCCTGAGTGCTACACCATTTGTCACTTGTTCATTTATTGTAGATATTTTGCTATGAGCTAATGATGATGAAATTTCTATTCCTTCGTTAAGGGGTCCAGGATGCATTACGATCGCGGATGGGTTCGCAAAGTCCATTCGTTTCTCTGTAACCTGCCACCTTCTGGTGTACTCACGGATACTAGGGAGCATTCCGGAAGCCTGGCGTTCTGTTTGTAACCTTAATGCCATAACTACATCCACGCCTTGGATAGCATGATCTAAATCTTGTTGATAGAAAATCTCGGAGTTTTGCGGAACATTAAATAACCAAGGTGGAATAAGTGTGGGTGGGCCAGATAGTACGATTTTCGCACCCGCAGCTAGCAGACCATGAATATTAGAACGAGCTACTCTGCTATGAAGAACGTCGCCAACGATTAAAACCTTTTTGTTTTTTATTGAACCGATTTGCTGGTGAATAGTCATCAAATCTAATAAGCCTTGCGTAGGATGGGCATGTCGGCCATCACCTGCGTTGATGACGCTAGTATGGTCTAAATGGCGAGCAACAAAATATGGCGCGCCCGAAAGCGGATGGCGAATAATAATGACATCTGCACGCATAGATTGAAGAGTCAAGGCAGTATTCAAAAGGCTTTCACCTTTTTCTGCACTAGACCCAGATCCAGAAATATTAATTACATCAGCACTTAATAACTTTCCAGCTTCTTCAAATGAAACTCTAGTCCTTGTAGAAGCTTCAAGGAAAAGAGTCAAGATTACTTTACCCCTAAGCGAAGGCACCTTTTTTATATCTCGGTTGAGTACTTCTTTCATGGCAGTTGCGCTTTGTAAAATTGAATCAATTTCTTCCATAGAAAAATCGTCCAAATCCAGTACATGTTTCCTAAAAGAAGAACGCACACTATTTATATCTTTTTTCCGCTCTTCAGGTTCAGTGCTCATGAAGCAACTCTTCTTTCCGAGATCGGCACAACAACAACTTCATCCCTGTTGTCTATTTCGTTTACCCGTACCTCTACAATTTCCTGGATGGATGTAGGCACATTTTTGCCTACATAATCAGCCCGGATTGGCAACTCTCGATGCCCACGATCGATTAACACAGCCAGTTGAACTGAGTTAGGTCTTCCATGGTCAACTAAGGCATCCAAAGCTGCTCGAATGCTTCTACCTGTAAAAAGTACATCGTCGACCAACACAATTCTTTTAGAATCAATTAAAGAGGGCATCGTTGTTGGACGGACAAGCGGTTGAGGGCGACTGGTTAAGTCGTCACGATAAAGGTTTATGTCTAAAGATCCTACAGGTACTTCAGTTGATTCAAAATCCAGAATATAGGACGCAACTCGCTCTGCCAGAGGGACACCACGTCGATGCAAACCCACGAGCATTAACTGCTCAGCGCCTTGATGATGTTCAACAATTTCATGACTCATGCGCACTAAAGCTCTGCGCATATCACGTGAATTTAGTAAGAGCCGTTCATTCGGCAAAAAAAACCCCCTGCACTAGGCAAGGGAAAATTCCGTACACACTGCACGGTTAACAACTCGCCTTTTCAGCCTCTCTGGACTGATTTAAAGGTGCGGTACCATGTAATTCTATAACGTCTGATTTTTTACGGCAAGCCAATTGAGAATTGATTATCACAATAGTAGATGGGAAAACAGTCAACGTTCAATCTTTTCAATAAATTACGAATCGCTATTCCAATACGCCTTCACGATATAGACGATTTATTGAATCATCACTTAGCCCTAGTATTTCTTTACAAACCATTTCGTTGTGTTGCCCTAACAATGGAGCCGGCCTTGAATATTTGGCTGGTGATTCAGAGAGTATAAATGCATTCCCGTCAGTTGCATGAACCCCTATTTCTGGGTGATTGATTCTGATGAAGTGATCACGATGTTCCAGTTGTGTATCTTTAAATAAATCCTCGCATGACTGAACTACCCCACTTGGAATATTGTATTTTTGGCAAATTTCCATCACATCAAAAGGATCTAGTTTTACTGTCCAGCTTTCTATTATTTTATCTAATTCCAGTTCGTTACTTTTTCGATTTTCTTTATTATTAAACCGAAGGTCTTTCGATAGAGCTCCATTGCCCATTGCGTTACACAGATCTTCCCACTGACTATCTGTTTCGCATGCGATAGCACACCATCTATCTTCTCCTGCGCATCTATAGACAGAATGCGGAGCGAATTCGGGATCTGAATTACCCAAACGTTCAGCAATCCGATCGTTGATTTGCGTATCTAAAATTAGAGGCGCGAGGTATTGTACTGATGCCTCTAATTGCGATAGATCAATATGAGCGCCTTCTCCTGTAGACTTCGCTTGCTGTAAAGCAGCTGAAATTGCAGCGATACCAAGGTGTGGCAATAGGAAATCAGTGTAAGCCCCATAAGGGCTACTCGCGGGGCGATCTGGCCAACCAGTTATGGAGGAAAGTCCAGCGAGAGATGTTAGAACAGGCCCATATCCAGGCTGGTGTGACTGCGGGCCATTCCTACCTAACATAGAAGCACTAAATATTACTAATCTGGGGTTAATTGCATGTAATTCTTGAGGACCAAGCCCCCATTTTTCCATAGTTCCAGGAGTAAAGTTGTCAGTGATAATATCGGCCCATTCAATCAAAGGTAAAATGAATTCATAAGCGCCAGGTGAATTCATATTAACGGTAATACCATGTTTATTGACATTGTAGTTCGAGAAATACCCGGAGCGATTAACACCTGGTATTGAATCTTTGAATGGTTGCGATAATCTCAATGTTTCAAGGCGAGATTTTGACTCAACTCTTACGACTGTAGCTCCAAAATCAGCAAGGTAACGAGTTAGCATTGGCCCTATGACCACCCAACAAAAATCAAGAACCTTTATGCCGTTGAATGCGCTATCACTCATATAATCCCACTTATTTTAAGGGATCGAATTTCATCTTTGCTCATATTCAATTCACCATGAAGTACTTCATTGGTATGTTGGCCTAAAGTTGGTGCTGGTTGTTTTGGGCCCAAATTGAAATTCGGAATTTGGGCAAAACCCCCTGGATGCTGAACAGGTGGATGTGTGATGTCTTGAGAGCCTAAAGGATGATCTAGTGCTGTCCAAAAGCCTCTTGCATTTAGCTGAACATTGTTGAGAAGGTCTGCAGCATTATTGAGTTGAAACAAAATAACACGAAATTTCATAGCTCCATTGGAGAGCTCTACTTTTGTTCTTTTCGAAAAAAAACGCAGCAGGGCCTTTTCTAAGTCGTCTAATACTTTTTGTGAAATTGTTCCGAATTCAAATTTACTCCAATCAACCTTTGTAATTGCTTCTTCTCGGATACCTTCACTGTTCATCCATTTTGCAAGACCGTTCATGCTTCGAGCACCAACTTTGCCTGCGGGATAAAAAAATGAAACTTCTCCATCGAAACAGGGATAAGTAATGCGCATTCGTATATTACCGATATTTCGGTAAGCACCACTTCGAGAAAGATTATGGCCAGATAAATCCCAGATTTGAGGAGCGTGCGATAAGGTGCGAGCTACAGCCTGTTGGCATGAAACATCAATATATTGACCTTTTCCAGTTTGAGAACGGTAAAAATTTGCAATCATTACGCCTGCCGATGCAGCAGCACCACCTAAAAGCCAAAACTGTTGAGAGTGCCCAATACGTACTGGAGCACGATCTTTTTCCCCAGTCAGGTGCATTGACCCGCCCAATGCTACCCCTGTTAGGTCTGTGGCAAGGTATTTGCTCTTAGGTCCTGTCTGACCAAATGCAGTGATACTGGCCATAATAAGATCAGACTTAATTTTGCTTAAATTTGCATAGTCTAAATTTAGCGATTGAAGATATTCTGGAGCACAAGACTCAATTACAACGTCAGCTTTCCTGACTAACGCTTCAAAAATAAATTTCCCTTCAGTTCTAGTAATATCTAATGTAATAGAGCGGCGGTCTGTGGCATATGCCTGCCAATAAAGGCTTCGTTCTACACCAGGGATGTCTTCAGCAAAGGGTCCTTGCCTTCTCGCGTCAGAACCAGTTAAAGGTTCTATTTGGATAATACTTGCGCCTAAGCCCGATAAGACTTTAGAGCACATTATCCCTCTTTTATCAGTTAGATCTAAAATCTTGAGTTCAGAAATCATTTGATGACCATAATGTTTGCTTATGTATTGTGTGTAGCAACTATAACTAATATCCTCAAACTATATGGCTGATATTGCAATCATAGGTGGTACTGGTCCTGAAGGACGTGGTTTGGCTTTGAGATGGGCAATGGCCGGACACAGCCTAATTTTAGGCTCACGAGACGAAGCACGAGCACAAGATGCAGCTAAGTCCTTAAAATTACTAAATTCTGATATTCAAGTTTCTGGATCGACAAACAGGGATGCTGCTTTAAAATCCAACTACGTGGTATTTTCAATTCCATATGAAGGACTAGACCATGCTGTTTCTGATCTAGAAGACTGTTTATCAGGGAAGTTAGTAATATCGGTAATTGCGCCTATGGATTTCAAGAATGGATACCCAAGAGCCTTGACTGTGACTGAGGGTTCAGCTGCCGAGCTTATTCAATTCCGTGTACCTGATTGTATTGTGACGAGCGGATTTCAAAATTTAAGCGCGCAAGATTTGCTTAAACCAGACAGAGTTTTAAACGGTGATGTCATAATTTGTGGCGATGACCATGAATCCAAACTGATCACTATGGAGCTCGCTAATTCAATATCAGGAATGCGTGGTATTGATGGAGGGCCATTAGGAAACTCAAAAACAGTCGAAGGCCTAACCGCTCTTATATTGTATGTAAATAAACAAACTAAAAGCAGAACTACTATCAAGTTGTCAGAGGCTTAAGTATGAACCATCCATATCAATTGATTCATGACTTTAGCTTTCGAAATAATTAGAATTTCACTATGCCTGAAGAACAAAGATACAGAAAAGAAATCGAGGAAATCCTAGCCAAGTCAGGTGAAAAGCCTCAACCTAGAAAAAAACGAATACGGCAGTCTGTTTGGACACCAATTAGGAATAGGAAAATCCAAAATAGCAACCAACGTACTTGGAAATTAATTACACCCACGAATTTGTTATTATTGGGCGTCTTTATTTTATTTTTGTCTATATTTGTCTTAAACATGTACCTGTTTTGGACTGGATTAATTGTAGTAACAATTTCATACGCAGCCTTTTTTAATAAACGCAAACCTAAATATGAAAAACGATGGAGAGGCCAACCAATCGAGCAATCTGACAGAACATCAGGTTCTTCTAGGAAATGGCCATGGTTTAATAAAAATTAATTCGCCCAGGTAGTGAAGCCTATGTATAGTCTGATTACACATCTTGAATGTACAGAATGTGGATTGGTTTTCGATAGTGAGGAACCTCAGAAAATATGCACTGCATGTGGAAAGGTTCTATTTGCCAAGTACGACCTTGATAAAGCCAAAGCGAAAATTGATCGTGATGAGCTCATCTATCGAAGAGCATCAATGTGGCGTTTTAATGAATTAATGCCTATAAAAAATCCGTCTAATGTAATTACACTTGATGAGGGCAATACACCGTTATTACGAGCTTCAAGATTGGAAAATTTGTATGGGGCATCCAATTTGTGGATAAAAGATGAAAGTTCTAACCCTACTGGATCCTTCAAGGCTAGGGGCCTTTCTGCGGCAGTTTCCAAGGCCTACGAACTCGGAATCAAGAAATTAACCCTTCCGTCTGCAGGCAACGCTGCGGGTGCACTCGCTGCATATTGTGCGCGTGCAGGACTGGAAGCACATGTATTCATGCCCAATGATGCTCCTCGAGCTAACAAATTTGAGACTGAAATTGCTGGAGCAAATCTCACTTTAATTGATGGACTAATATCAGATGCTGGTGTTCTGTCGCGAGAAAAAGCAGAAGAGTTAGGGCTCTTTGATGTTTCAACTCTTCGGGAGCCTTATAGAGTTGAAGGTAAAAAAACTATGGGGTATGAGATTGCCTCTTCACTTGGTTGGCGTCTTCCAGAAGTAATTATTTACCCAACTGGCGGAGGAACAGGAATAGTTGGAATGTGGAAAGCATTTGATGAAATGCAGACACTTGGATGGATTAGTTCATTTAGACCTAAAATGGTTGTTGTTCAATCAGAAGGATGTGCTCCCATAGTTAGGGCATTTGAGCAAGGTGAGAGGTATGCCAAACCATGGGAAAATGCCACTACTATTGCTGCAGGAATCAGAGTACCTTCAGCTATTGGAGATTATTTAATCTTAGATGCTGTACGCGAGAGTAATGGAACTGCAGTGACAGTGTCAGATCAGGAAATTGTAGAAAGCATGAAGATATTTTCCTCTTTTGAGGGACTTTGGGTCGCACCAGAAGGGGCGGCAACATTGGCAGCCTACAAAAAATTACTTCAGTCAGGATTCCTATCAAAGGATAGTGAAGTTGTATTAATGAATACAGGTGCAGGAAGTAAATATTTGGATATGGTAGAAAACCTGCTTTGAGATGGTGGAGATAGGGGGACTCGAACCCCCAACCTCCGCATTGCGAACGCGGCGCTC
>CAYMJY010000011.1:0-30828 GCA_964391355.1 uncultured Dehalococcoidia bacterium
GAACAAGGGTGGTACCGCGGGTTAACCCGTCCCTTTGGGGGCGGGTATTTTTTTTGATATTAGAATTAAGTGTGTACTTGTGAGATTAAATGGCGGCCAAATAATTTGTGAAGCTCTGCTACTTGAGGGTGTGGATACGGTTTTCGGCTTACCAGGTGGTGCCATCCTGCCCTTATACCAATCGTTGCCTGAATTTCCAAAGCTAAGGCATATCTTGGTAAGGCATGAGCAGAACGCAGGTCATGCTGCTGATGGATACGCTAGGGCGACTGGAAAGGTTGGAGTTTGTATTGCAACTTCAGGCCCAGGAGCTACAAATTTAGTTACTCCTCTTGCTACCGCCATGATGGATTCTGTTCCAATGGTCGCTATAACCGGGCAGGTTCCGCGTGCTGCAATAGGCAGAGACGCTTTTCAGGAAACTGATACTACTGGCATCACACTTCCAATTACTAAACACAACTACCTTGTAATGAGCGCCTCCGAGCTTCCTCAAACTTTGAAAGAGGCATTCCACATTGCAAGAACAGGTAGGCCTGGTCCAGTGTTAATCGACGTACCTCGAGACGTCCTAGTTGAAGAAGCTGAGTTCGCCTACCCTGAGGCAGTCTCTTTGGATTCCTATAAGCCAACCCTAGATGGACACTCAAAAATGATAAAAGATGCAGCCCGGCTTATTCAAAAATCAAGTAAACCTTTAATTCTGGCAGGGCATGGTGTGGATATTTCAGGTGCCTATGAAGAGTTACGTGAGTTAGCAGAAAAAGCTCAAATTCCAGTTTCTACGACGCTTTTAGGTATTAGTACATTTGATGAAAATCACGTTTTATCTTTGGGTATGCCCGGGATGCATGGCATGGCATACACGAATTGGGCAATTGAGCGCTCCGATTTATTAGTTGCCGTTGGGATGAGGTTTGATGACCGAGTCACCGGCAAGTTAAGTTCATTTGCGCCAAATGCCAAAGTGATTCACATTGATATTGATCCTGCAGAAGTTGGCAAAAACATTCGAGCTTCTGTGCCAATTGTCGGAGATGCCAAACGCGTATTACATGCTTTAGTACGTGAAGTAGAATCTGCCACTCGACCAGACTGGCTACGTGAGATTCAGGATTTAAAGGAAGCACACCCTTCGGACCGAATAAAGGAGAGCGATAAATTACTTCCCCAGCATGTTGTTAAGGTTTTGTCTGAAATGACAGGCGGTGATGCAATAATTGTTACAGGCGTGGGTCAGCACCAGATGTGGGCCGCACAGCATTATATGTTTCGTAATCCTCAAACGTGGATCACTTCTGGTGGATTGGGGACAATGGGGTTCGAGGTTCCAGCTGCTATGGGCGCTGCCTTAGGTAAACCTCAAAAGGTGGTTTGGAGCATTGCAGGTGATGGGGGTTTTCAGATGACAATGTCAGAGTTAGCTACGCTGGTAGAAAACGAAATTCCTGTAAAATTTGCAATTTTAAATAATAATAACCTCGGATTAGTCAGGCAACTTCAGGATTTGTTCCATGAAGGTGGCAGGGTGGCTTCTGCGTATTCTGGGAACCCAGACTTCGTAAAATTGGCAGAGGCCTATGGTATCTGGGCCACACGTGTAACTGAAAGAGAGCAAATTGGGCCAGCCATAGAAGATGCTATGAGGCATCCGGGACCTGCAATTATCGATTTTCTTGTCGAACCAGATGAGAATGTCTACCCACATGTTCCAGCTGGCGAAAGTGTTGCTGAGATGCTAGAAGGCCCTATTACTGTTGAGGAAAATGTATGGCTTCGGTAGATTCAAAAACAGAAACTCACACTATTACGGCACTAGTTAGTGATCGTCCTGGTGTACTGACTCGAATTTCGGGACTTTTTAGAAGGCGAGGTTTCAATATTGCAAACCTATCTGTGGGTCGTTCTGAAGTTCCCCATTTATCCCGAATGACATTTGTGGTCGAGGGGGACGATTATGTGGTGGAACAGGTCACGAAGCAGCTTTACAAGCTTATTGATGTAGTAAGGGTTAATGATATTTCAAATGAAAGCATTGTTACCAGAGAGTTAGCTTTGATTAAAGTTAAGGCTAACGCTCAGAACCGTGCAGAGCTAATCGAAATTGCAGATATTTTCCGATCCAATATTATTGATGTGAGCACTAAGATGTTAATTATTGAAACTACTGGAGACGAAGAGAAAATTGACGCGATGCTTAAGCTTTTAAAGCCTTTTGGGGTGAAAGAAGTGATGAGGACCGGAAGAGTTGCGATGGGTAGAGGTACAATGATCACTGGTTCTGTGAAAAAATCCAAAGACTCAGCTGAAAAAAATGCGCCTGATACTCAGGTTATTGAATAAAGTACAAAAACTATAGTTTGATAAATTTGATAGGGAGATTTATATGGCAACGGTTTATTATCAGAAGGATGCAGATTCATCATTAATCGAAAGCAAGAAGGTCGGCATAATTGGCTATGGAAGTCAGGGACATGCCCACGCATTAAACTTGCGAGACAATGGCATAGACGTAATGGTTGGCCTATACGAGGGTTCTTCAAGCAAAGCAAAAGCAGAAGCTGAAGGTTTGCAAGTTGGTACTCCTGCAGAGGTTGCAAAAGCGGCAGACACACTCATGATGTTGGTTCCAGATACGGTTCAGCGTCGTGTTTACGAAGAGGCAATCGAACCTGTTCTTGATTCTTCTAAGACCCTAATGTTTGCACACGGCTTCAACATCCATTTTGGTGAAATAAGCCCACCGAACAACGTGGATGTTTCAATGATTGCTCCAAAGGCTCCCGGTCATAGAATGAGAGAAGTTTTCGTTGGCGGCTCTGGTGTGCCTGCATTGGTCGCCATCCACCAGGATGCTTCCGGAAATGCTTTGGCTAATGCATTAGCTTATGCCTCGGCTGTGGGTTCGATGAGAGCTGGCGTAGTCGCAACTACTTTTAAGGAAGAAACAGAAACCGATCTTTTTGGAGAGCAGTCTGTTTTATGCGGAGGCACATCCGCATTGGTCAAAATGGCTTTTGAGACTCTTGTAGAGGCAGGATATCAACCGGAAATTGCTTATTTCGAAGTACTCCATGAGCTTAAATTGATCGTTGATCTCATGTACGAGGGCGGACTAAATTACATGAGATACTCCGTAAGTGAGACAGCGGAATACGGGGATTACTCAAGAGGCCAAAGAGTGATAGATGAACGCACAAGGGAGACTATGCGGCAAGTGCTCACCGAAATTCAAGATGGTACATTTGCGCGTGAGTGGATAGCAGAAAACCATGAAGGACAACATAGGTTTAAAGCTATGCGTGAAGCAGATGCGAACCATCCTATTGAAGAAGTAGGTGCTGAATTGAGAGGAATGATGAGTTTCCTAAAGAAGAAGTAAGGCGAAAATGTGTTTGGGGAGAGGAACAAGAGGGGCGAAATGGATGACAGGGTACTGATCTTTGACACTACACTTCGTGATGGTGAGCAGTCAGCTGGTACAGCAATGACTGTCGAAGAAAAAATTGAGATTGCTCGCCAGTTAGAAAAACTTGGGGTAGATGTAATTGAAGCTGGCTTTCCCGTAAGTTCAAATGGTGACTTCGAAGCAGTCCAGAGAATAGCTAGAGAAGTCCGAGGGCCTACTATTGCGGCATTAGCCCACGCTAATGACAAAGCTATTGATAGGGCAGCCGAGGCTTTAAATGACGCAACGAACCCCCGTATACATATTTTTCTTTCATCTTCCGACAACCATTTGATGAACCAACTCCGAAAGAACCGAGAAGAAGTAGTTGATATGGCTGTAGCAGCAGTAAAACGCGCTAAATCACGAGTTTCAGATATTGAGTTTTCACCAATGGACTCTTCCAGAACGGATAAGGAATTTTTGGCACAGCTTGTAAAAGCAGTGGTCGACGCAGGAGCAACTACTGTCAACATCGCTGATACCGTAGGATTCGCGATTCCAGCTGAATTCGCCTCCTTAATTGAATATCTCAAGCAGCAAGTACCCGAGCTAGGGTATTCGGTCAGACTTTCTGTCCATTGCCATGACGATTTAGGAATGTCAGTTGCAAATAGCTTGGCAGCTGTCAAAGCAGGAGCAAGGCAAGTTGAGGGTTGTATAAACGGCATTGGTGAAAGAGCTGGTAACTGTGCATTAGAAGAAGTGATTATGGCATTGCGCACCAGAAGTGATTACTTTGGTACAGATACAAATGTAGATACTACCCAGCTATACCCCACAAGCCGCTTAGTAAGCCAGATTACAGGATTTGCTGTTCAATCCAACAAGGCGGTTGTTGGCCGGAATGCATTTAGGCATGCTTCAGGAATTCACCAAGACGGATTGATTAAAGAACGTACAACCTATGAAATTATAGACCCAGTATCTGTTGGCGTGCCCCGAAGCGAGTTAGTTCTGAGTAAATTAAGCGGACGCAGTGGCTTGATGTCGAGATTGAATGAACTCGGATACGTGCCCTCTGATTCAGAGATGAACTCCGTATATGAAGAATTTAAAGAACTTGCTGACAAAAAAAGGGAAGTAACTGATCGTGATTTGATGGCGCTTATGAGTGGTAGAACATTGTCCTTTGCTGAAACTTATTCGCTAGAACATGTTCAGGTGACTTGTGGTGATAAAGAAGTTCCCACAGCCACAGTCTCCCTTAAAGATCGGGAAGGACATGTTTCAACAGATGCATCGACAGGGCATGGACCTGTTGATGCAGTTTGTAAAGCAATAGATAGGATTGTGGAAGTTCCAAATGAATTAACAGAATTCAGCGTAAATTCCGTAACTGAAGGGATTGATGCTGTAGGAGAAGTTAGTGTCAGGATTGAGCAAGACGGACGCACCTACATCGGACGAGGTGCGGATACTGATATCATCGTAGCTTCTGCGAAGGCTTATATGAATGCGCTTAACAGGCTTTTGGCTATGGGTGATACTACGAAGAGCCCGGAAGCAGCTGGGGCTGTTTAAAACCATCAAGCTGATGGCTATCCTTCACTGAGGGATATGTTTAAATTGTTTAAGAAAAGGAGTCCTCATGGCACCTAAGACGATGTTTGAAAAAATTTGGGATGCTCATGTCATAAGAGAAGAAAAAGGGGATTCTCTGCTATATGTTGACTTACATTTAGTTCATGAAGTGACGTCACCACAAGCCTTTGATGGGCTTAGGGAGAATGGGCGTAAAGTTAGGCGCCCTGACCTTACAGTCACAGTTGCCGATCATAATGTCCCTACTACTGGAGACAGGAAAGTGGGCGTTGCTATTGAGGACTCTGTATCTAAAGCGCAATTAGATGCTTTGGATCGTAATGCCAGAGAGTTTGGACTTGAGTATTTTGACATGTATAGCGAAAACCAAGGGATAGTGCATGTAATTGGTCCTGAACAGGGACATACTCAACCCGGCATGCTTATAGTTTGCGGGGATAGCCACACGGCAACTCATGGGGCTTTTGGGTCAATTGCGATGGGAATAGGAACCTCACAAGTCGAACATGCCCTTGCTACTCAATGTTTAGTACAGTCCAAACTTCCAACTCTTGAAATCAGAGTTAATGGGCAACTGCCAAAAGGATTGACTGCTAAGGACATCATACTAGGCATAATTGCAGAAATTGGAGTTGAGGGCGCTCGGGGCTATGCTGTTGAATTTACAGGACAAGCAATTCGAGATTTGTCTATGGATGGTCGAATGACTGTATGCAATATGACGATAGAAGCGGGTGGGCGAGTTGGTATGGTTGCACCCGATCAAAAAACTTACGATTACCTTAGAGGAACGCCCAATGCTCCTCAGGGTGCAGATTTTGATAAGGCTGTAGAGCGTTGGCAGAAATTACCTAGTGATCCGGGGGCAAAGTACGATTCTGTTATAGAAATCGACGCTTCAAATTTGGAACCTATGGTTACCTGGGGTACCAATCCGGCTATGACAGCGCCAATTACTGGACGAGTTGGTAACCCTGCATCAGCTGATACTCCATCTGATCGGTCGGCATTAGAGCGCGCGTTAACTTATATGGATTTAGAAGCAGACACTTTAATAGAAGATATTAATATTGATCGTGTATTCATTGGCTCCTGTACCAACTCACGATTAGAAGATATTCGAGCTGCTGCTACAGTTGCGAAAGGGAAACAGGTTTCCTCCAAAGTTAGTGCCATGGTTGTTCCTGGGTCATGGAAAGTAAAGCAAATGGCAGAAGCTGAAGGTCTGCACACTATTTTGATAGAAGCAGGCTTTGAATGGAGGGAGGCTGGATGTTCTATGTGCCTAGCAATGAACCCAGATAAATTAGCCCCTGGCGAGCGAGGAGCATCGACTTCGAACCGTAACTTTGAAGGACGCCAAGGTCCAGGAGGAAGAACCCATTTAGTAAGCCCTGCGATGGCTGCTGCTGCTGCTATAGCAGGACATTTTGTAGATATTAGGACTTGGGAGTAAACAATGGAGGCTTTTCAAAAAATCACATCAGTTGTTGCTGCTCTAGATCGTCCAAATGTTGATACCGATCAGATAATCCCAGCGGAGAATTTGAAAAGGATTGAGAAATCAGGATATGGACCGAATCTTTTTGAGCGTTGGAAGTATCTTCCCGACGGGTCACTGAATCCTGATTTCGAATTGAACCACGACGCCTTCCAAGGTTCCGCCATTCTTGTCTCAGGACCAAACTTTGGCAGCGGCTCGTCACGAGAACACGCAGTTTGGGCATTGATGAATGGGGGATTCAGAGTTGTGATTGCGCCAAGCTTTGCTGATATTTTTCAAAAAAACAGCTTTGAGAATGGACTACTTCCTGTCTTATTGCCTGAAAAAACAATCAATAACATCATTGCTCGTGCGAATGAACTGACAGGCTATTCATTGACTGTAGATTTGGAAACTTGCGAGATTTCTGACACAGAGGGATTCCGTGTCCAATTTGCTCTACACGAAAATCCTGAAATCCACGATTTTCGCCGATACTGCATTTTGAATGGCTTGGACGAAATTGGCCTCACCTTAAAGCATGAAAATGCAATTACTGACTTTGAGAAAACACGAAACTAATAGATTGTAATGAGAAGGGAAGATAATGGGCAAATTTAATATTTTATTGTTGCCTGGAGATGGTATTGGGCCTGAGGTAACTGAGTCTGCAAAACTGGTATTAGACTCAGTTGCTGAAAAGTTTGACCATTCTTTCAGCTTTGAGACTGATCTGGTTGGTGGTAGCTCAATTGACGCTCACGGCGTCCCATTGCTTGAAAGTACAATAGACTCTGCAAAAAAAGCTGATGCTGTACTGTTTGGCTCCGTCGGTGGCCCGAAGTGGGATGACGCAGAAATTAGGCCCGAAGCAGCCATTATCGGACTCAGGAAATCTTTAGGCCTTTTTGCAAATATTCGACCAGTTCGTGTCGCACCAGGTATGGAAGACGCAAGCCCCGTAAAAAATGATCGTGTACGCAATACTGACATGATCATTATTCGTGAGTTAACAGGCGGACTTTATTATGGGAAACCTAAAAGGCGCTGGACTAACAAAGCAGGACGAATGGCTGTGGATAGCATGGTTTATTCTGAACGTGAAGTTGATCGAATTTTGAGAGTTGCGTTCGAGCTTGCTCGTGGTAGGAAAAAGAAAGTCACATCTGTTGATAAGGCTAATGTTCTCCAAGTAGGCAGAATGTGGCGTGAAATCGCTAATGAAGTAGCATCAGATTACCCTGACGTGGAACTCGAACATCAGCTCGCAGATTCATGTGCGATGTTATTAGTAACCCGGCCATCTGATTTTGATGTATTAGTTACTAGTAATATGTTTGGAGATATCCTTTCTGATGAGGCAGCAATTTTAACCGCTTCTCTAGGGATGCTACCTTCAGCTAGTCTTGCTGGGCTTCCGAGTATAGGATCCTCTGGCACTCATAAGGTGAGAGGTCTATATGAACCTATTCATGGTACTGCCCCTGATATAGCAGGTTCAGGTAAAGCGAACCCCATAGGTGAAATCATCAGTGCAGCTTTTATGTTGAGGTACTCATTTGGCTTGGAGCAAGAAGCCAAAGCAATAGAGGATTCTGTTGAGGGTGTTCTTGCAGAGGGTTTAAGAACAGCAGACATAGCGGGTGTCGATGGAAGCTGGGTAACAACCACGCAAATGGCTTCCGCAATTGTTGCTGGCATTAAAGCGAATTAATATTTTTCTGCTCAGAGCGCATTAATTAATCAAATTTAAATGCTCACGTTCTAGGTGCGTGTAAATTTTTAATTTATAGTGGATCGACCATGGATTTCCTGATTGTAATTTCAATAGCAATTGCGGCTTTCCTTTCGGCAATTATCGGCGGAGTTGTGGGTATTGGAACAGCGATAATAATGCTGCCTATTCTTGCTGCAATCTTTGGTGTTAAGGAGACCGTACCTATAATTTCAGTGGCAATGACAATTGCGAATATTGCTAGAGTTCTTGCGAACTGGAGGGATATAGACTGGAAAGTGGTTATATGGTGGAGTGTCGGTGGAATTCCTACAGTCTTTTTGGGCACTCTGATCTTAGTGAATGTTTCGACTGGAGCTTTAACTAGGCTTCTAGGTGCATTTTTCTTAGTTTTAGTCGCTTATCGTTACGCACCGATTTCTAAAGAAAGGCGCATGCGTCTGCGGGCGTTTTTCTTTGTAGGGGCAGTTCAATCGACAGTGGGATCACTATTCGGAGCTTCTGGACCTTTGGGAGCTCCATTCTTTTTAGCCTATGGCCTTACTCGTGGAGCATTTGTGGGAACATTAGGTGTAGTGAATGCAATTTCAGGAGGGTCTAGGTTATTGGTTCAAAGAAGTTTTGATCTTCTGGATTTGCGTTTATTTTTGATTGGCCTTGCTATTGGTGGAGTGATGTTTGCAGGTGGGTTCGCTGGGAGATTGGTTGTGACTAGGATTTCAGAGCAAGTCTTTGTTCGTTTGGTTGAAATTGTTTTGATAATGGTGGGATTGGTTTTCATAATTAGAGGATAGTAGGAGTTATGCAGATTGCGACACGCTCAAACCCTGATAAATCAGTTTTGGTTTTGAATTCAGCTGTAGGGAAAGCGATACCAATCGCTTTTTCAGCAAGGCTAACTTGTTTTGGGTCAATCTCCATTAACATTGCACCTCCTATTTTTATTGAGCCCTTAGCTTGATTAATCAGCTTTCCTGTTAAGTCAAAACCGTCAAGGCCTCCATCCAGCGCAACTCGATGTTCAAAAATACGCACTTCAGGTTGTAAATTTTTAATTTCTGAAGAGGGAATGTATGGCAAGTTCGCAACTATTAAATCTGCCTGTCCTTCAATTGCTGTCAATAAATCCGCCTGAATGACTCCCAGCTGATTGCTTACACCAAGATTTTCTGCATTTTGTTTCGTTAAATAGCATGCGTTTGGATCTGAGTCGATAGCGATTACCTTTAAACGTGGGAATTGAGTTGCTAGTGATATTCCGATTATTCCTGACCCACAACCTACATCAAAAACGATAGGCATATCGCAATGGTTATTCTGTAGTATTTGAATGGCTTCTTCTATTAGCGTTTCGGTATCCTGGCGAGGAATTAGAACACCAGATTTAACTTTGAAGACCAAGCCATAAAATTCCTTTCGGCCTATGATGTAAGCAAGGGGTTCCCTTTTCAGGCGCCTAGATAATAATTTCTCAGCAGTTTCAATTGATTGTAACTTTGGATATTCATTCAATTGTAAATATAACCCAGCACGGTCGATATCAAGAGCTTCCATCCAAATTAATTCTGACTCTAGATAATACTCAGAGATACCCACGGAACATAATTGTTCAGAAGCGCTCCTGATCAACTGTCCTAGGTTTTTCAAGCCGATGACTCTTCCAGTGCAGCATCCAGTTCGTTTTGAATTAGCGTTTTGATGATTTCGTCTATTTCACCAGAGAGTATTCCATCTAGCCCGTGAACTGTGAGGCCTATTCTGTGATCCGTAAGCCTGTCTTGAGGAAAGTTATAGGTTCGTACTTTTTCTGAGCGTTCACCTTTTCCGACCTGCGATTTCCGCAAGGCACCTGTTTGCTCCAATGCCTCTCTTGTCTCTTTCTCCAAAAGCCTTGAGCGTAAGACTGTCATAGCCTTGGTTTTGTTTTTCAGCTGTGATCTTTCGTCTTGGCACGTTACTACTATACCTGTTGGTAAATGAACTATTCTCACGGCTGTAGCCACTTTGTTTACATTTTGGCCACCAGCTCCGCCCGAATGGAAAATATCTATGCGTAATTCGTTATCTTTTATATCTACATCAACTTCTTCAGCCTCTGGCAATACAGCTACGGTCGCAGTCGAAGTATGAATTCTGCCTTGGGTTTCTGTCGCTGGAACTCGTTGAACTCGGTGGACGCCACTTTCATGCTTTAAATGCTTGTAAGCTTCGGGGCCACTTACTTCAAAAATAATTTCCTTAAACCCTCCCTGTTCTGTTTCACTGGCAGTGACTATATCGATTTTCCAGTTGGATTTCAGAGAGAATCGTGCATACATCCTGTACAGATCACCTGCGAAAATTGCTGCTTCATCACCACCAGTGCCACCCCTGATTTCGACAATTGCATTTTTCTTATCATTGGGGTCAGCAGGTACTAGTGCATAAGTAAGATCTGATTTCAACGATGTTACAGCAGCCAAAAGATCCGGGATTTCTGAGTTGGCCATTTCTGCGATTCCACGATCTGGGTCATTTGAAAGCGTTTCGGTTTCTACCAAAATACGTTTGGCTTCTTCTAATTTTTGATGAATTTGGACAATGGGCTGTAATTCTGCCCTTTCTTTTGCCAGTCGGTTTACTTGTTCAATATTTGAGACAACGCTATGCATAGCCAGCAAATCTTCGATTTCTGAGTTGCGTTCGAGGATGGTTTGTAAGCGATCAGCCATTTTTGCTCACAGAATGGGGCCTTTATTAGGCATATGAGTAGTATAGCACGGCATTTTAGACCCTGAGACAGTAAAAAAAAGCATATAAATGCTCAGGATGGGAAGAGTTGGTCAGTGAGTTCACTTGAAGGCACCACCACATCCAAGTGTAAAATGGGTTATTAAATTTTTCTGGTAGGTAATGCGGTACTGATGTTAAACCTCAAAATCTTATTTCTAAGCGCGGTTGTCCTAATGGCTTCAGTCACGGCTTTGGTCGGGTGCAGTACTCCTGCGCCAGTGGTTCCAGTTCCACCGACTCCAACAGCCACTGCTACTCCTACACCGACGCCAACGCCCACACCTGCGCCGACTCCTACACCTACGCCTACGCCCACACCTGCGCCTCCTACACCTACGCCTACACCTACACCTACACCTACGCCTACGCCGACGCCTACGCCGACGCCGACCCCTACATTGGAAGAGGTCGTAGATTCAGTTAGTGCTTCAGTTGTTCGCATGCAATCCGGTGAGACTCGATGGTCAGGAGTAATGATTGATGCTAGTGGAAGAATCCTTACAACATCTAGGAATTTAGGCAACGCTCCTCTTGGAGAATTCACTACTTCTGATGGACGTACTGGACAAGCATGGGTTGTTGGACGAAACGATACATTAGACATTGCGTTACTCAATCCTATGAATACTGCTGGGAATTATGCATTTGCGCCTTTGAGCTCGAACGCATCATTACAAATAGACGGTATGATTTTGGCTATCGGCTACCCTAGTTCACTTAATTCTCCTCTAGATAAGAGAACCGCGTCAGTTATCGGTTTGAGAACCGATCTTAGCTCTGGTACAAGGTACCTCCAACTTCAAGTCCCATCGACGTCAGGGGTGGAAGGTGGTGGTATTTATAACAACCTAGGAGAGTTAGTTGGTTCGCGGATGACCTCAGAGCAGATGGTAAGGTTAGGTTTGGGACGGACCGGTGAATTTTATGCGATGGATTCAAAATCTATAAACGATTTCCTTTTGACGCAACTGGAAGATGGGATATCAATTATTTCACAGGGCGATTCAGGGTCTAGCAGAACTTCATTCCCAGGATTGCCTGCCATTTTTGCGGGCGTAGTTAGGGAGGACGGAGTAAGGGCGACTATTGGTAGTTCACCTGTCTATGCAAGAATTGTCAGAGCGGGTCAACCTGACGCATGGTATAAATCCAACATTTTTGAAAATGGAGTTTTTCAAATTTCTGTAAGCGCAGGAATTAAATATTCGAATTCCACAGTGGAATTCTGGAGGAACCAAAAGAAGGCAGAGGAAATACGTGAATATTCACCTGGGTTTGCGAATGTAATGGTTGATCTCACGTTTTAGCCAGATCTAGCAGCTTCAAAAGGTTTTCTGCAGGGATTGTTTGCTGGTTCCCTGCAGCCATGTCTCTGAGAGTCACTTCACTTGAAGCAAGCTCTGTCTCTCCAATAATCACGACGTGCTTAGAGCCAATACTAGAAGCGTAACGTAATTGTGACCTTAGACTTCTTTCTGGAGCCAAAGTGACAATATGACCAGAAGCTCTAAGCTTCCGAGCTACGCGTATGGCTTGGTTTTTGGGTTCATCTCCACTATATGCCAATGTAATTGAATCTTTTTGTAACAAAACATTTTGATTGCTTTCAATTTGTAGATTTAAGATCATGCGATCTACTCCTGCAGCCCAACCTATTGCAGGGGTGTGAGCACCTCCTAGAGTTTCGATTAAGCCGTCGTACCGTCCTCCTGCACAGATCGTGCTCTGAGGTCCTCCATCAAGGGGCTGAATCTCGAAAACTGTTCGTGTGTAGTAATCCAATCCTCTTACAAGCTTGTGATCAAGTTCGTAACTAATTCCGTGCAAGTCTAATAATGTTATTAAATCATCCCAATGTTTCTTCGCCGCTACACCCAAAAAATCTGTGCTTTTTGGTGCGGCTTCTGCAATCTTGATAACTCTTTCATCTTTCGAATCTAAAATTCTTAAAGGGCTCACTTCTAGTCTTCGCTGATCATCTTTGCTAAGAGAATTATAATGAGGAAGCAAGTATTCTTTTAAAGCCGCAAGGTAAATAGGCCGATCCTCACTATCCCCTATGCTGTTAATTACTAACTTTATTTTGGACAACCCTAAGTCAGTTATTGACTGCATAGCCAATTCGATTACTTCAAGGTCAACTGCAGGATCAGGGTCTCCGATAGCTTCAACTCCAAATTGTTGTAATTGCCTATACCTACCAGCTTGAGGTCTGTCATAACGGAACATCGGAGCGTAATAAAACAGCCGCACAGGCTGTGGTAAATTTTGCATCCCGTGCTCTATAAAAGCTCTGCATACGGCGGCTGTTCCTTCAGGTCGCAAAGATAGTTCTTGTCCACCCCTGTCTTGGAACGTATACATTTCCTTTCCTACTATGTCTGTTTCTATCCCAACGCTTCGTAAAAAAACATTTGTATCTTCAAATAATGGAGTATCAATACGGTTGTAGCCAAAACTTTGCGCAGAATTTGATAAAGAAGATTCTACATAACGCCAGAAAGGTTGTTGCTCTGGTAAAACATCATATGTGCCACGCGGTGCTTGGTGCATAAATCGCCTCATTCGTATAAATCTGCAAATATATGGATAAGCAGACAAAGGGATTATAATGGATGTGAGGCTAAGTGCTTAGGGGGAAAGTTGGAAACTCTTATTCAAAAAGTTGAAGAGTATCTACCTTCAGAAAAAGTTTCTTTAATTCAGTCTGCCTTGGATTTTGCCGAAGATGTCCATTCGGGGCAAAGTAGAAAATCCGGAGAACCTTTCATAGAGCACCCTATAAATGTTGCAAGCTACCTTGCGGATTTATCTCTTGATGCGACCACAATTATTGCCGCTTTACTACATGACGTCATTGAAGATTGTGATGTTACATCTGATCAAATTAGTGAGAAATTCGGTTTGGATGTGGCCTACCTTGTTGATGGAGTAACCAAACTTCAAAAGCTTGATTTGTCAGTAAATAAGAGCCGTGTTTATGCAAACCCAATTCCTTCTGGACAAGCAGAATCTTTGAGAAAAATGCTTGTTGCCATGGCTGAGGATATCAGGGTTGTTATCATTAAATTAGCAGACCGTTTGCACAACATGAGAACCCTTGGTGCCTTGAAACCAGCGAAAAGGGTTTCAATTTCCCAAGAGACACTTGATATATATGCCCCTTTGGCACATCGGTTAGGCATGGGGGAAATCAAGTGGCAACTAGAAGACTTAGCCTTTAGATACTTGCAACCCAATCAATATCGAATTATTTCAAAGCTTCTCAGCCGTAAGCGCCAAGAAAGGGAAATTTACACTAATAACCTTACTGAAATTTTAGACCAAGAATTAAAACTACAAGAGATTGAAGCAGAAGTATCAGGTAGACCAAAACACATCTATAGTACCTACCTCAAAGCTAAATCATATAGGTCTCAGGGTAAACAATTTGGTGATATCCATGACCTTTTTGCAGTTCGCGTTTTAACCAAGAGCATTCGTGATTGTTATGCAGTATTAGGTGCAGTACATTCTCTTTGGCGCCCTGTTCCAGGCGAATTTGATGATTACATAGCAAGCCCGAAAGAAAATCTATACCAGTCGTTGCATACTACGGTTCGAGCACCAGGTGGTGTGCCAATAGAAGTTCAAATACGCACTACAGAGATGCACCATTTTGCTGAATACGGAGTAGCGTCACATTGGCGATATAAAGAAAGTATTTCTGATAAGAAGGGTTCTTTTGACCAACGAATGGCATGGTTACGCCAACTGATAGAAATGCAGGGTGATTTACACGGAGCAGAAGAATTCCTCGAGTCTGTTAAAACTGATATTTTTAACGATCAAGTGTATGTCTACACTCCCAAAAATGACATAAAAGAACTCCCATCTGGTGCAACTCCTGTAGATTTTGCTTACAGAATTCATACGGAACTTGGGCATCGTTGCATCGGGTCAAAGGTAAATGGGAAGTTAGTGAGCTTAGATACTGTATTAAATAATGGTGACACTGTTGAGATTTTAACTAGCAAAATAACTCATGGCCCAAGTCTTGAATGGCTTGATCCCAATTTCGGCTATCTAGTTTCTGCCACTGCAAAACAATCCGTTAGGACTTGGTTTAGAAAACAACAACACGGCGAAAATATTAATAGAGGGAAAGAGCTTTTAGAGAAGGAACTTAGAAGACTGAATTTGAAAATCACTGGAAACGATATCTTGGAAATAGCAGAGGTAGATTCTGAAGACGAATTATATTTGAGAATCGGTTCCGGCCAAACTTCTCTTGCTCAAATCACCTTTAAGTTGATCACTCATGCCAAAGACGAAAATGAAGAAAAGAACCTTGCTTCAAGAATATCGATTCGTCCGTCTGTGTCTGTAATCGGGGCTGGGAACTTGATGATTCGGCTAGGTGAATGCTGTAGACCTAAACCAGAAAAAAAAATCATTGGATTTATTACTCGATCAGGTGAAATTACTGTACACCACGCAGACTGCTCAAACGTTAGACCTGATGCAGATCCAGCGCGCCTCGTTGAAGTTTCATGGGGCATCTCAAAGCCACTAGATACCGTTACTATTAAAGTTGAAGCTGCGGACAGAGTGGGATTACTGCACGACATCACTGGCGCAATGTCAGGAGAAGGAGTGAATATTGCTGGATCTCGAACAGATTTAGAAGATAATGGCCTAGTAGCTATTACTTTAAACCTCCAATTAAGCTCTCTGCAGCAATTGAGTAAGATGTTTTCACGATTAGAAGGGGTGCGAGGCATCAAAAGTGTTACTAGAATTGATGAATTTCAGCTTTAAATAATCCCCGGGTGGTAAAGCTGCGATTCTAGAGCGATAATTAACAGGTTCAGATTGCTTGGAGGAAGTTAAGTGCCAGCTAAAAAAACTGCTCGTTCACAAGAGCGTCGTCGAATTGCTAACAGGAAAACTAGGTCGAGTACCAGAACTGCGTTCAAAAAAGCCTCCCGCTTAATAAAAAGCGGTGCTGAGGAGGCTGCTGCGTCCGTTACAGCTGCTGTAAGGCTATTGGACCGTGCTGTTTCAAAAGGTGTAATTCACCGGAACTCTGCTGCTCGTAGGAAATCAAGTCTGATGCGTGCAAATAACAAAAGGTAATTCCTTTCGCATAAAGAAATGACAAATGCTCATTGACGAGGTTAGGTCACCCAAATAAATTGAGATCAAACTCTTGGTTTGAGGCATTGCATGTCAAAATTATCTGCTAGGCAACTACAGATTTTGGAATTTATCCGTTCTTACCATGACGAACACCAGTTCATGCCAGCTGTTAGAGAAATTCAATCTGCGTGTGATATTAGTTCCACATCGGTTGTTGATTATAATTTGCGTATTTTACAAAGAGAAGGCGCCGTTCGAAGATCACCCGATATTTCGCGTGGCTTAGAATTAACCGACCAAAGTGGAATTAGTAGCCATAGCGATAATATTTTCATCCCTGTTGTCGGACCAATTTCAGCAGGCCTCCCTCTCCCAGTTTTTAACTCCGAAACTTGGAATTCTGAATGGGCAGAAACAATTGGCCTGCCATCCAGTATGGCACCACGAAATTCTTCTGAATTGTTCGCACTCAGAGTTAAAGGTACTTCTATGATAGATGCCTTAGTTGATGATGGGGATGTTGTTGTTTTGCGGCCTACTAGAGAAGCAAATAATGGAGATATGGTGGCTGCTTGGATTTTATCTACCGAAGAAACCACATTAAAGCATTTATACAGAGAAGGGGACAAAGTTAGACTACAACCAGCAAACAGCCAGATGCGTCCAATTTTTGTTGATGCTGCTGATGTTGAAGTTCACGGTAAAGTAGTTGCGGTTTATAGAAACTTGGAATAGCTCAATCAGAGGATGGGAGTTTTTTAGGTGTCAATAACTTTAGCTCTTCATCTCCTATAGATAAACTCCCACCACCTGGTTTTGTACATAGTAAAGTTATACCTGTAGCTTCAGATTCATACCGTTTTCCCAGCAAAAACCCAACACCCTGCTCAGAGTAATATAAATCTTCTGCCCCACCCTTTGTTACAACAAAGCTTGGTCCTTCATCTGAGTAGGATATTTTTTGTCCCATTTGAGTAGGCATGATTCCTCCGAGGGGATTCTATCAGAATTCGACTAATGCATTGATATACGCCTTAAGGGCGTCTATCCTCAAAACATGGCAATCGCGAAACATATACAAGAAGCAATGGCTGGGAGTTCTTGGATCCGCAGAATGTTCGAAGCGGGTATTGAGCTAAAAAAGGCACGAGGAGAATCAAATGTTTTTGATTTGTCATTAGGCAATCCAATTGCCGAGCCGCCAAAACAATTCCGTGACGAACTAAAACGGTGGGCGACAAATCCTAAGCCGGGGATGCATCGCTACATGCCTAATGCTGGATTTCTCGAAACCAGACAAGCAGTCGCTGACGAGCTCTCTATTGAAACAAACATTTCATACAATCCTTCTCATATTCTGATGACTGTAGGTGCAGGAGGCGCACTAAATTGTGTACTTCATGCTCTTTGTGACCCCGGAGACCAAGTGATTATTTTCACTCCTTTCTTTCCTGAGTACCACTTTTATGCGCAAAACCATTTTGCAGAAGCCGTGATAGTGAAGTGTGATTCACAATTCTTGCCTGATTTAGATGATTTCTCGGCGAAAATAAATACTCGTACAAAAGTTGTAATAATTAACTCGCCCAATAATCCTTCTGGTGTTGTTTACAAAGAGTCTACAATTTCTTCTATAGCAGAAGTTTTAACTCAACGTGCGAACGAATTGAATATCCAGCCCTATTTAATTAGTGATGAGCCTTATCGAAAAATTTTATTTGATTCTCAAATTTATTCTTTCCCTCAGAAGGTTTATACCCGTACGATTACAGTAACATCCCATTCAAAAGATCTCGCTTTGGCTGGTGAAAGAATTGGGTATGCTGCAATTCATCCAGCAGATCCCGATGCAAGTTTGTTAATGGATGCGCTAGTTTTTAGTAATAGAGTTTTGGGATTTGTTAATGCCCCAGCCTTAATGCAAATGCTTGTTGCAAAATTGCAGGATATAACCGTCAATGTTCAAGATTATCAGTCAAAAAGAGATACTATATATAATGGTTTGATCGAGATAGGGTATGAATTGGTGAAACCACAAGGCGCATTTTATGCTTTTCCCAAGGCACCAGTTGAGGATGAGTTAGTATTTGTTAATGCATTGCAAACTCAAGGTGTTTTAGTTGTCCCAGGTAGAGGATTTGGGCTACCAGGACACTTCCGTATATCCTTTTGTGTGGAAAATTCAATAATTGAAAAGGCTTTGCCTATTTTTGCAAAGGTATACACTGAATTTACGCACACTTAGTACGACCCATTTGTGAAAGAGGTACCAAACAATGAACAACCCAAGCATTTCTTTTGGCCCTGATAGGCAACTGCAAGCACGTATGGCGATCACAATGTTACTCTTGGGTGTTCTTTATGCTGTTTTTGTTGTATTCCTCTTGCAATTAGGTGCAGCTTTCGCTTTGATTTTCGTAAGTGTGATGGTGCTTATCCAATTCTGGATGTCCGATAGGATGATTCTTGCAACGATGCATGCAAAAGTCGTCAGCGAAGCTGAAGAGCCCGAACTTCACCTTATGGTTACAAATTTAGCAACAAAAGCTGGTATTCCAAAACCAAGAGTTGCAATTGCGAATATGGCCGTACCTAATGCCTTCGCTGCAGGGAGAAGCCAGAAACATGCAACTGTAGCTGTGACTAAAGGTTTAGTAGAAATGCTTACGAAGAGCCAGTTAGAGGCTGTTTTGGCGCATGAAATAAGCCACATAAAAAGCCGCGATGTCCAAGTCATGACTTATGCAAGCTTTTTTGCTGTTGTGGCTTCTTCGCTCATGTCCTTTTTCTTTTTCATGGGACTGTTTGGAGGGTTTGGAGGTCGTAGAGGCGGCAGCGGTGGAAGCTATATCATGGTCGCTTATATTGTGACCATTGTTGTATGGGTATTGAGCCAAATTTTAGTCGCCACGCTATCAAGGTATCGAGAATTTTCTGCCGATAGAGGTGCGGCATCTTTGACTGCTCGTCCACTGGAATTAGCTTCGGCTTTAGACAGGATAAGCAGTACCGTATCCAAGGTGCCAAAGAACGATCTAAGGAAAGTCGAGACCATGAATGCTTTTTTTATAATGCCTGCTATAGGCGACTCTCTGGCAAGCTTCTTTTCGACTCACCCATCAACAATGCGTAGAATCGAAGAGCTTCGCAAACTTGCAGCATCGATGAAGTAGGAAAAAACTGTGTGGAACCTATTTGGTAAAGGGTCGTTATCGAATCCTTCATGGAATTCTTCGCTGGCTTATTTGGAAGAAAACAAAACTTTCATTGAAGTTGAATTAGAAACAAAGAATTCAGGATTTGCTGCTGTAATCGTTAGAGCAGGTGAAGTTGGCGATGCTGAAAATTTCAAAAATAGAATTATTGATGCTCTGCGAAACCATAACGAGATCAATGTAGCCACCGTTAAATTTAAAGATGATGAATTAGGCACAACTTGGATATTCGTAGAGGATCAAGATTTATCTCAGAATTTGGCTGGTATTGGAATAATAATTCATGTACTGGAATCTAACGATTTGTATGATCGATTAATTGGAGCAATTTTCCCCTTTGACTGGTTTGACTCCCTAAGAGAAAAATCGATTCGATTATATTGGATTTTTCAGTCACGGCTTAATAGGTTTACACCTTTTGTGCCAGTCGGCGATTCAGAAGACCGATTGAGAGACCAACCGCTTGAAACTAGAATGGAAAAAGCGATGCGTAAACGTATCCCGACTGAAAAGAAAATAAGTGAGTGGTATCCCATTTGGGGCATACCCCAATTAGATTAGTCATTTTTTTGCTTTATTAAATAATAAGCAGAAACAATTAAAACTATATCGAGTGCAGCAAGAAGTCCAAGCCCTAAACCAATCGATGAATTTAGGCCTACAACTACAGCTACAACCCCGCTCAAAAGCAGGCCGATCAGGAGGAATATACCAACGCGGTAGGATGAATTCATATTTTTGAGTAAGTTTAAGCACTACCATAAAAATTGGCTAGAACCAATTCTGGACTATGACTATTTGGGAACTACAATTTCTATACCAGTGAGGTTTGATTATCTGTTATTGTAATTAATATGTCGCTAATAATTTTGTTCGAAATGCGAGGAGTGTGCCGATGAATCCCACTACTCTAAAATTCCGACTACCCGTTGAAGGTATGACTTGTGCAGCCTGTGTAAGCACGGTCGAGAGTGCAATAAGCCAAGTCTCAGGCGTCAAAAAAGTCAGCGTTAGCCTCATTACGGAATTAGCAGAAATCACCTATACCCCTGGCCATGCTAAAAGCTCAGATATTGCGAAGGCCATAAATTCGACAGGTTATAAGTGTGCAACGAAGCAGCTTGTAATAACAGTTGAAGGTTCGCTTGATTATTCGTCCACTAAAATTTTGCGCGATTCACTTTTGAAGTTAGAAGGAGTCGTTGATGCCCAAGTTGAGCCCGCTAATAGCCAGATAAATATCCAATTCATCAGTGAGTTGCTTAATTTAGATTTAGCTAAAAATCAAATTAGCGATGCGGGTTTTAAGGTTATTGATTTTGATTCAGAGGATCCAATTGCTTCTGAAGTTACCAGGCTATCAAGATCTGCGGAAATCCAACTTTTGCGCAAAAAACTCACGATCAGTTTTTTGGGTTCAGTAGGCCTTATCTCAATGATGATCATGGCGGCTGCTGATCTCATTAGCAATACCCTCACTATCAATGTTGTTTCAGCATTAATAGCGACTCCTGTTCAATTTTGGGCAGGTAGGCAGTTTTATCAGGGTGCATGGGGCGCTCTTAAACATCACACCTCGAATATGAATACCTTAATTGCACTGGGTACGAGCGTTGCGTATTTCTATAGCCTATTGGTGATATTAGACCAAGGGTGGCTTATAGAATCTGACAAAACATACTTTGATACTTCGGTGATGATTATTACCTTTGTGCTATTGGGCAGATTGTTGGAGGCAATCGCGAAAGGCAGAGCATCTACTGCTATTAGACAATTAATAGGTTTACAGGTTTCGCAATTAAAAGTTGCTCGAAGCGGAACTGAAATTGTCGTAACTCCTCAAGAAGTCCTTCCAGGTGATCAACTCACCATTCTTCCCGGTGAAAGAATTGCTGTTGATGGCAACGTCATTTCTGGTTCTTCAACTGTTGATGAATCTATGCTGACTGGAGAAAGTGAGGTGATCGAAAAAAGCAATGGTGATTTGGTTTTTGGAGGGACAGTAAACCAAACAGGAAGTCTAATAATTGCAGCTAATAAGAAAGGTGATCAGTCTGCATTGAGCCAAATTGTGAGGTTACTTCAAGAGGCACAAAGTTCAAAATTGCCTATTCAGCAATTGGTGGATACTATTTCTGCAAAATTTGTTCCAACTGTATTAGTAATTTCCTTTGCTACATTTCTTGGTTGGTACATATTTGGACCCTCAACCAGCCTTAGCTTAGCACTGCTTAATTCCATTAGTGTTTTAATAATCGCATGTCCATGTGCACTAGGACTAGCAACCCCAACTGCTCTGATGGTGGGTATGGGCCGTAGTGCACAACTGGGAATGCTTATAAGGGACGGAGATTCTCTGGAAAATGTTCGCAAAGTGAACGTTGTGGTGTTTGATAAAACGGGCACGTTAACTGTAGGTAATCCCTCGTTAGTTTATGTTTCGCCTAGCAAGGGCGTGAGTAGACAAGAACTTTTAAGCTTGGCTGCATCAGTTGAAAAATTTAGTGAGCATCCCATTGCCAAAGCAATAGTACGGGGCGCTTTTGATTTAGTGGGTACTACGACGCACAATGCGACGTCCTTTCAATACGCACCAGGATTCGGAGTAAGAGCAGTGGTTGATGGGCATTGGATTACAGTTGGAAGTAGAAAAATGATGGAAGAGGCAGGTGTAGGATTACAACAAGCATCCGACTCTGTGTTGACCGATCTTACTATTGACGGATCCACGCCGATTTTTGTATTCAGCGATGACTTACTTATAGGCGTCCTCGGAACTTCTGATACTGCTAGGCCTGAGGCGGAAAAAGTTATTAATAGGTTGAAGGTTTTAGGAGTGAAAGTCCTTATGCTTTCCGGTGATAATATCAAGACCGCCGAAACTATTGGCCGGGCATTGGGTATTGATTCAGTTATCGGTGAAGCCTCTCCTAAACGTAAGGTTGAAGTTATCAGGGAGTTAAAAAGCAAAGGCGATTATGTAGCAATGGTCGGGGATGGTATAAATGATGCTCCCTCCTTAGCAGAGGCACATATTGGCATTGCACTAGCCACTGGAACTGACATAGCAATTGAGGCAGCTGATGTGGCGCTGGTTCGCGGAGATTTATCTAGCGTAGTCCAGTACTTTGAATTATCGAAGTCTATACGCACTATAATAAAGCAGAATTTGGTTTGGGCATTTCTATATAACTTACTATTAATTCCTATAGCTGCAGGTTTACTTTTCTTGATATTTAAAAATGAATCGGTACCGAGTATTTTTAGTTGGGCTTTGGGTGAAAGTGGATTCTTGAATCCAATTTTAGCTTCAGTTGCAATGGCATTGAGTTCAGTTTCCGTAGTTTCTAATAGTCTTCGGCTTAGAAATTGGGGAAGTAAGTAATGGAGTAATATGAGCAGTCAATTCGATAGAATATTTGAAAATGCTGGAAAGATTGAGATTGACCCAGTTTGTGGAATGTCCGTAAAAGCGGACCAACCATCTGGGGGTTACCATGAGCATGAAGGAACGACTTATTATTTTTGTGCTGATTCTTGCCGGATGAAATTTTCTGAAAACCCAAATTACTTTTTAGAGAACTTCGGTAAACACGGCCATTAGTTTGCTATACGGTGCCATTCCAGTAGGCAAATCCACATCCGATCTTCGCGTGGCTAGAGGCAAAATAATCCACAATTTGTGCCTTTGAGTTCATAGCGGACGCAACTGAGATCCATGCACGCATTTCACCGGTTCCTCCGTTTAATGATGCTGAATCAAAAGTAAAAAGAGATTTTAATAATTTATGTTCATTCCTGGATAGACGCTCTAAAAACCACCGATCTAAAGGCTCATCTATCCAGCCAGCCCGTGGCCCAGTAGGATCATGCGACAATCCCCCCGACGCATAAACCGCAACCTTGCCGGGGTAAGCATCCAAAATTTCCCTAAGTGCTTTCCCTAACTGCCAACATCTTTTTGCTGTGGGCATTGGGGGAAAGTATTCATTAAGGAATATAGGAACTACTGGAATATCAAGAGCCGGCATAAGTTTAGGCATGGGGTGAATCATTGCATGGGAGGCTCCGTGCTCGGGCCTTCCTATTGGCCTTTGGACTTCTGAATAAGCAGGGTCAAAACCTTTTTCAAATAACCCCTCCAATAAATGATTTGCAATCCCTTGATGCACTTTTAATTCAATAACCATACTTTTAGGATCTTCATCCAAATAAGGAACTGCTAGAGTTCCCCAAAGTTCGGCGCCAGTGTATACGCAAATGGCTGGCATCATAGATTTAGCAAACATATCGCCTTGGTCGTCTCCTAAAATCACCAAGGCGTCAGGGTTAAAAGATTCTAACTTTTCTTGAAGAACAGTAAATCCAGCGTTAATCCTGTCTATGTAGGTTTGTATTACTTCTGGGGTTTCTTCTATTGCAGTATGCGGTTGACTGCCTTTCATGTATTCAGGAATAGCAGCATATATTTGCGGCCAAACCTCTGCAGGGCGAAATAATGCAGGAGCATGTGATGAAGCCAGACCAAGACCAAGCATAACGACTCCTGATTTAACCTGCGCTGATAGTGTGTTCTTCTAGAGACTCTAGCTGAATATCTTCAGCGCTTTCCAAGGATTTTACGTCAGTTGAGGATTTACTCCATACACGCTCGTAATCCCGGGACTTCAATGGCATCCTGCGCCTCCAAAATGCGTTGGCGGCATCGGTAGGCCCCAAGGTTTGCGGTTTATCTGGGTCTAAAGAACCCATTCCCTGTACTGGCATATCTTCAAGTTCATTTATGCCTTGGCCAAAAATATAAACATACCAAAAGTTGTAAAAACTGGACCACCAAAGTTTGCCGAGTTTAGTAGACCAACCAAATATACCTTTATGGTACCTTTCGTGACTGATTGTGAAAGTCCACATCCTGCAGGAATTTTCATCGATCGCTACGGCCCATCGTAAATGTTCCTGTTCTCCTGGTATAAACGGAGATGCCATGGCGGGTAGACGGTAAACGCCCCCTTTTCTGTCGGGATGCAAACGCACTTTTTTAGTAGCTTGACCCGGGTGCATGCCCGCTTTAGCAAAGTCAGGCCTTTTACGCCAAGGTAAGCCTTTCCATCGCTTCCACCATGTATGCTGGGGCCATGTTTTACCCAAAACAGGGTAATAGTTTTGTTCTTTGCGCCCCATCATGCCTTCTAGAGGGATCATATAAATATAATTGGAACCTTCTTCTACAATTCTGCATCCGCCCCAAGTGCTGCCACGGCCTTGCCGGAAAAGAGCACCACTCCAAAATCTCCTGATACTTGCTCTGTGGATTTTTGCCTCATGCGAATCTTGGGAGTTTTCTACGGTTAAGGCCCAGTTTAAGTCCCAACGCCGGACATAAGCTTTTACCCAATAGGCTTCGTCAGCAAATCCCGGTGGTAAATCTTCTTCTAGTGGTACAGGATCAGTAGTTCCCATCCATATCCAAACTATTCCACGAAGCGTTCTAGTCGGATAGTGTGGAGCTTTAAGAACGGGTTGCAAACGTGAATTTGGGCCGTCGGTTAAAGCTGCAACACACTGCCCGGTTCCATCAAATGTGAAGCCATGATACGGACAAGTTATGAACCCCTTGAATTCATTGTTTAACTTTCCGGCAGCAGGACCTCCGCCCGGTGTCCTGCGCCATCCACCAGACAAACGGGCACCTCGGTGAGGGCAGTAGTCAGATAAAGCCGCAATCTCCCCGTTGGAGTCCCTAAAAAAAACAATATCTTCTCCAAGAATCTTCAAAGCAACAGGTTTCCTCCCAACATCTTTGTCTATGATCCCAGGGTGCCAGTACTCCCTATATCCCAAGCGAGGTACCAAATCAAAAACACCACCTTTATATTCACGCTTGAGAGTAGTATCTGATGTCGCAAGATTGTTATTTTTGTTCATTGCTGCTCCTCTTCAGTTAACCTGAAGACCGGACACCTGAAGAAGTGCCTGTCGCCCACTCATAATCAAACATTCGCCTAGGCCAAAAAATTGTAATAGCAGACCATATTCCAATGCCAACCCATATTCCCGATTCCCATGGGTTATTGATGTGGGTAAAGCCTAGATTCTCTGTCTCGGTTGACCCGAAAAGAAAACCTATAATACCTAAAGCTAGAGAAATAACTGACAAAATTAAGACTACCTTCCGTTTCCAAGCAGAGGACCAAACTTCGCCGGTCCAATAAAGCACTAACCCACTTAGAATCGATACGATGGACTTCGCCGGATCCATGTACAAAGTTCCTTCCTTTGAGCTCCAATCAAAAAAGAATCCCAAAATACCTAAAACGAACAAACCAAAACCAGTGAGCATCAAGGCACGCCTCGGAGTCCACCAATAAGAGTACCGCAGAGGCCAAACCATTTGAGCTTCTTCTTTGTCCTTAGGAGCTCCAATTAAAGGTAAAAAATCAGGCATTTCATCCCCCTGCGGTAGTTATTGCATGGTTGTAACAATAAATCGAAATTGACTTTCTGTGAAGTACACTTAGGATTCTGTAAATCCATAAAAACGATTAGCCGAACCTCGTAGTACGTTATACCTCTGTTCTTTTGATAACAGCGGACGAGCCCATAATTTCTTAAGCGATTCAGGATAAGTGCCGTCCCAGTGAGGATAGTCACTGGAATACATAATGATGTCATTTCCAACGGTATTCATCACATGCTCTAGTAAACGTTCACCAGATTCACATGCAAAAAAGATATTACCACCCTGGCGAACGAAGCTACTGGGGGCAACTGTCAGATTCGGGGCATCTACCTCGCCTCTATGGTGGAATTCTTCGTCCATTCTGTCTAACCACCAGGGAAGCCATGTACAACCGGTTTCTAAAAATCCAAATCGGACTCGGGGGAATTTTTGAAACACACCTTCGAACATCATGTTGGTAAATTGACGCAGAATTCCATATGGATGAGCTACTGTATGAGACTGGATGAATTTTGGGAAAATTTCAGCTCCGGGAGCTAGACTAGACCCAGAGGCATGGATTGAAATTGAAAGATTCAATTCTTCCGCCGCTTTATATACGCGGTCAAATTTCCTTTCACCAAGCAGGTGAACACCATCGGCACTGAACATCCCACCTACTAACCCGTTTTCCGCACCTCTTCGTAGTTCCTTTTCAGCTTCTTCTGAGTCATAGGTAGGTAGTAAAGCTACGCCCATAATCCTGCCGTTTGAGGTTGCGCAAAAATCCTTGGCCATCCAAGTGTTATATGCTTTTGAGAAGGCCGCTTGATAGTCAGGGTCTCTAATAAACCCAGAGAAAAGGCCGAGGGAGGGGTATAGGACGGTCCAGTCTAAAGGGCCTTTATCAAGTACATCAATCCAGTGTTCAGGTTTACTCGCAGGCCCACGGTACAATCGTCTCCCCAAATAACGATCTTGCCCATCTAGAGGTGTTAACCCTCCATTATTAGCGAGGCCAGTTCTGAATTCTTTATGCGGATAATCCATGTACTCAAGAATTGCGCTGCCGTTCTCGCCCACATGCCCATCAGCATCTACTGCAAGAACACCCGGCTTTGCTTCGACTGTATCCACCTTGCCTGCTCCTCAACTATTGATTAGTAGCTTCATTGAGTAATTCGAGCGCTTTTTCTTTTGTAAGCATCCCAGCATAACGCTTAATAAGCAATCCATCGCTATCGATAATGAAAGTGGTAGGCATACCTGAAATCACATAATCTCTAACAATTCCTGAGTCATATGTTGTTCCAACAGGATAAGTAATACCAATTTCCGAAACCAGATCCATACCCTCTTCCCTTGTGCCCAAAAGTACAAATGGACCAATATCAATCCCGATAATCAGATATTCTTCACTGTGATTTTCCCAAAGCGACTGAAAATCTGGCATTTCTGCTCTACAAGGAGGGCAGAGACCTGCCCAAAAATTCAGAATAATAGGCCGATTGGTTTCCTGAATTATCTGAGCTAACGAAACTACTTTCCCTGGTCCGATTGTAGGAATGGAATCGTGGGTTTCGTAAAATTGAATAGTAAAATCAATTGCACTTTGGTGCTTTTGTTCGGTTTCAATTTTCCCGGCTGAACATCCAGAGAAGGCCAATATTGTCATGAAAATAGAGATTAATAAAACGAAGAGAAAAAGGGATGAGGATAGAAGTTTATTATAGAAATAACTGAACAACGGAGAATTTAAACCGCACACTCTCCCTCACCACGCTCTAGCTTGTACAAAACTGTTTTACCCCAATCCATGTAATGATCTAAAGTTTCTTTACTTAAAGGACCCACTTCTTTAAATTCCGATAGAATAGCTTCAAAAGCATCCGTTCCAGTTCTAGAAACAAAGTCATTAAATTCTTCTTCTTTTTCACGTTGGTTTACGTAAAAATCCAAAACTCTCCTTAACGCATCAGGGACATTTTTAGAAGGAACCTTCGCTTTAACTCTTGTTCCATACTGTAAGTTTCCACGATCATAACTGCCGCCAAGGTACACTTCAAAAGCGGGAACTTGATTGCCATTCGCTCCTTTAATAGAAGCTCCTTGAAAACCAATGTTTGCTAAGTGGTGCCTACCGCACCCATTTGGGCATCCAGATGCCTTTATATGAAGATTCTTAACGTGTGAATCCGAAACCAAATCACCCCAAGAGTCTAAAGCTGATGTAATTGCTCGATTTAGGCCCATTGAAGAAGTGATTCCTAGTTTGCAAGTATCAGTGCCAGGGCATGACGTCATGTCAGTGATGCTATAAATTTCTGAATCATTCAAGCCAGCAGTTTCTAGGCCTTTCCAGATTTCATATAACGATCCGTCTGGCACCCACCTTATGGCGATATTCTGCTCGGCACTAAGAGCTACTGTAGACGAACCATGTTCTCTACTTAGCTTTGCTATGGTACGAAATTGTTCTGGGGATAAATCCCCTCTTGGCACTTTCACAAAAACGACGTTATACCCTTCTTGAACTTGCCTAGCAACGTTAGTAGTTCTCCACAAAACAAAGCTTGCTTGGTCTTCACCATCACCATAAGAAGGAAGAAGTTCAGGTGGGTTTTCACGAGCAGTTGCCATTAGTGGCTCAGGATCAAAGTTCCCATCTTTTGCCCAAGAGTTCTTAAGTTCTTCTTCAACTAGATCCCTTAAGTATTCAATACCATGACGGTGGATCAATACTTTTATCCTAGCCATCATTTTGTTTTGGCGAAGCGTATCTGCTGCATCAAAAACTCGAAGTACTGCTTCTGTAATTCGTAAGTAATCATCAACAGCGACAAATTCATATAAGGTCTCAGCATTTTTAGCGAGAATGGATGTTCCACCCCCAACTACCATTTTGAAACCCTTTGTACTCTTCCCGTTAACCTCTTGAATGCGCGCTAAAAGCCCTAAATCATGCATGCCCACCACAGCAGGGTCATGATCGCCTGAGGAGAACGCGGTTTTAAATTTTCTTGGCATCGATTGCGTAACAGGGTGGCGCACAAACTTTCTGACATAGGCAACCAAATAAGGGATTACGTCGAATGCTTGTTCAGGATCTACCCCCACCATAGGATCTGCAATGACGTTCCTAACGGTATTACCGCAGGCTTCTCGAGTTGAAAGACCTGCCTCGCCAAGCATACGCATAACCTTTACACAATTTTCAAGCGTAATGTGGTGCAACTGAATACATTCTCTTGTGGTGATATGACCTTTTTCTAAAGGTGCATAAAGTTCCACAATTTCAGCTAAAGTGTCAAGTTGGTCAGCAGTTCCCAGTCCTCCTGGAAATTTAATGCGCATCATTTGTGCATCAGCTTGACGTTGCCCATAAACGCCTCTTCGCAAGCGCCATGGCGTAAATTCTGAGTCGTCAATTTCACCCGAACGGTAACGCTTGGTTTCGACAGCAAATTCATCAGGCTCAGCCGCTAGATATGGAATTACTCCTTTATCGTTATCGACAATGCCAATTGATTTGGCGGTAGCCATCGCGAATACCTCCAAGGGTTTAAAGATGAGCAATAATAACCGATACAAAGCACCACGGCTATTTTGTATAATGGCATACTGTTTAAATGCTTATGAGCAAGCTACATCCCTCTCATTACATTGTCAACGTAGATGGTCAACAGTACACGAATTTATTAGATTTTTTATAGGAGTAACTGATTTGCTGAAATTGTCTTTCATAGTTGGGTTAACTGGGGCTGTACTAACATTTTTGGGCTCTTCAGTAGCAATTTTCAGCGCTGAGATCACCCGATACGGCAGCGAGTACAAACCAGAGGACGACTTACAGGGCAATGGTTTAATTGGCATAGCTTTATCGCTCTTTGGGCTGATGGCAGTGGCCAAGGTGAGATCAAGACCTAGGTCAGCCGCAACGGTTATGGTAATTGCTTCAGTATTCGGGTTAGCCATTTTGAAAGGCTATTTTCTCGTGGGTGCTGTACTCTTATTACTTGCAGCTTATTACGCAATTCGAGGCTATTATTTTTCTTCGTGAAATTTTAGAAAGTATTAAAAATGACAACCGATAGGAAACAACAATTTGTACGTTATGCGTTTTACAAAATCGATTCTGCTTGGAGAAGGTTAGATACTTCAGAAAAGACTCAATCCAAAAAAGAATTTGTCGATGTTTTGGAAAAATTCCAGACTGATTTGATTGTTAGAACTTACTCGCTGGTTGGAACACGTGCAGACGCGGAGATTATGATTTGGAGCGTTAGCCAAACATTAGAGCAACAGCAGTTACTGGCTTCAGCATTGTTAAGTACAACACTAGGAAGTTACCTTGAAATTAAATATTCGTATTTTGCTATGACGCGTAGGTCAGTTTACTTAGACTCCCATGAAGAAAAAGACAAACAAGATAGAACGATATTACGGCCCATGAATCGCCCGTACCTTTTTGTATATCCATTCATAAAAACACATGAATGGTATCAACTGCCAATGCAAGAAAGACAACGTATGATGGAAGAACATTTTGAAGTTGGACACAAATACCCAGAAGTGAAAGTCCATACTTCGTATTCTTTTGGACTAGATGACCAAGAATTCGTACTAGGTTTTGAGACAGACAACCCTGGTAGATTTTTAGATCTTGTTATGGAATTGAGACACGCAGAACAACGGCCTTACACACAAGTAGACACGCCAATCTTCACGTGTCTACTCAAGACTGCTCTAGAAACTGTAGCTGATCTTGGGTGAGCATAAAATATGGAGCCCGATAGAAATTCTAAGAGGCGTCCGTAAGTTCTCTATTTAATTCTATGTAACTAGTCCATTCTGCTGGAACTGCGTCTTCAGAGAAGATGGCAGCAACAGGACAGACAGGCTCACAAGCAGCACAGTCGATACATTCATCTGGGGCAATGTAATACATTTTTTCGCTCTCATATATACAGTCCACCGGGCAGACATCTACACAAGACGCATCTTTCAAGTCAATACAAGGTTCAGCAATAATATATGCCATCGGTAAGCACAGCCTCCTGAAGGTAGAGC
>CAYMJY010000012.1:0-28833 GCA_964391355.1 uncultured Dehalococcoidia bacterium
CATCATGTTCGTCATGCTCATCATGTTCGTCATGCTCATCATGTTCGTCATGCTCGTCGTGTTCGTGATGCTCATCATGCTCGTCGTGTTCGTCATGGTGGCCATGGTCATGGCCTTTGGAAAATATAGCGTACTCCGTCTTAGAAAGTACTTCATCCTCAGAAATCGAGTGCATCAATACAGAAGGATTTTTAAATTCACTTAAATTAAGTACATTCTCCACTCCTGAATCTAAGCCAAGACCGTTCAGGATAAACAAGTCAGAGCCATATACGGTTAAAAGGTCGCCTGGTGTTATTTCGTAATCATGAAAATCTACACCTGGTTTCGCTAAAACTGTTACATTCCCGTTAGTTCCTAGTATTTCTTGAGCTAGGTACCCCAGTGGGTAGATGGTTGTAACAACTTCAAAGTTTGAATTCGCATTTTCTTTTGGCTCTTCTGATGTCTGGTCAGTTGAACAAGATATGACCTGAAACATCATAAGGAAAAGCAAGATATATTTTATCTTATTGAGACTTCGTATCATTAACAATTAAAAAAACCTTTCTAACTACAGTTCCTGCAGATTCTATAAATTTCTAAACTGTGCCCCACGACCGGATCTGGAATTTTCTTTGATGCTGCCCTAAGAACACGCTCAAGCTCCATGCTCCTCATCTCTTCTATATCCCCACATTTAACACAAATTAAATGGTGATGGTGAAATCCGTTATCTAATGAATAACGGATCGTTCCATCAAAAAGCACGGTCTTACACAGCTTTTGAGTTTCATGCAATAGCTTTATTGTTCTAAAGATTGTAGCTCTTCCCAGGTCTGGAAGCCGGAGATTGATATCTTCAGCACTGAAAGATCCATCCACTGATGAAATTTCCTGGATGATTTCTATTCGAGGTCCAGTAACACGACACCCTATATCTTCTAAAGCGTGAATTAATTCAGATTTTCTATCTATACTTGAAACCACAAAGACATATTACAAAAAAATTATTTACTTATCAATACTTAGTCTCAATTAAATAGAAATATTAATTTCTGTTGCTCTTACTGTATTTGCCAATAACATTGCAATGGTCATAGGGCCTACTCCTCGTGGTACGGGTGATATTGCTTTAACTTTTCTTGACACGGTCTCAAAATCGACGTCCCCCACCAATCTTGTCCCTGATTTAGTTGAAGAATCCGGTATACGATTTATGCCAACATCTATAACTATTGCAGACGGATTAACCATGTCTTCAGTTATCGCTTTCGGCCTGCCAATTGCTGCTACCAATATATCCGCCGTTCTTGTAAATTCACCAATATCAGGAGTGCCCGTATGGCACAACGTCACTGTTGCGTTCGCTCCTGATGCTTTCTGCATTAACAAAGCAGCAAGTGGTTTCCCTACAATCTGGCTCCTACCTACAATTACTACATGCTTCCCGCTAGGATCATAACCACTACGTACAAGCATTGTTTGTACACCAAACGGTGTAGCAGGAACAAATAATGGTGTTCCTTCAAGAAGTTTCCCTGCGTTATATGGATGAAGTCCGTCTACGTCTTTCATGGGATCCAAGGCCATTATGACTTCCTTCTCGTTCATTTGTGAGGGGAGTGGTAGCTGAACCAGAATTCCACTGAATCTCTCATCGTTATTCAGCTCTTGAATCAATGCAGTCAACTCAGACTGAGCAGCGTTTTTTTCTAATCGAAAAGTCTCATTAAATATACCAACCTCATCACAAGCGCGACCTTTATTCCTGACGTAAATTTGAGAAGCTGGGTCATCGCCAACCAACACTGCAGCCAGACCAGGATTTATGTTTTTGTGAGTCCTTAGAGCTTCTACTTTTTTAGCAACATCAGCTCTTACACTTAAGGCAATCTCATTACCATCTATAATTTTCGCAGACATGCTCCACCTCATTAACTATCATAGGCCATTGGTTACCTATCGTCGCAAGAGGTAAAATACTTTTTAGTCTTACCATGAAATGAAAATATGCCGAACTTAATTGTGGGTGTCGATATTATTGAAATTTGGCGTATACAAGCCACTTTAGATAGGTTTGGAGATCGATTTCTCCAAAGGATTTTCACTTATGGAGAAATCTCATATTCAAGAAACAGAGCACCCCAGTTAGCAGCTAGATTTGCTGCAAAAGAGGCTGTAATGAAGGCCTTGGGTACTGGAGTCAGAGGAGTCAGCTGGAAAGAAATCGAGGTTCAACGGGCAAGATCGGGACAGCCTCATATAAAACTGTTTGGCAGAGCAGCAGATCGCGCTGCAAAAATGGGAGTTGCCTCTCTGCAAATAAGTTTGTCTCATTCCAGAGAATATGCAGTAGCGTCAGTCGTAGGTGAAACCGAATGAAAGTCGTGACCGCCAGTCAAATGCGATCTATTGAGGCTAAGGCTTTATCATTAGGACTGTCCGAAGATTCACTTATGGAGTCAGCTGGATTATCTATAGCCAAAAGGATCTATCAACTTCTTCAAGACCTTAGAGGAACGCGAGTTTTGGTTTTGGTTGGCCCTGGCAACAACGGTGGAGATGGAATGGTAGCTGCACGCTACCTAGCAGATTGGGGCACCCTCGTAACTCTATACATGACATCCAGCAACAGGCGCGAGGATAAATTAGAACATTGTGAAGCAAGGAGAGTTCGGAAAATTGAGGGTATTGATGATCATGAACAATGGGCCCTAAATTCTTATCTTGCATCTACAGATATTCTTGTGGATGCAGTTTTGGGTATCGGCTTAAACCGAAACATCGAAGGCTCCGTTGCGGAGATTCTAAAATGCGTCAATACTGCCGAATTGGGTACTCTTCGAACTCAGGTAGTAGCTATTGATGTTCCGTCAGGACTAAATGCTGATACAGGGGCAGTAGATCCTTTGACACCTACTGCGGATTTAACTCTGACACTCGGATCACCAAAGGTCGGTCTTTTTAAATTTCCAGGTGCAGAACGAATTGGCTCCGTTGAAGTAATAAGTATAGGTCTACCGAATGGTCTGGATTCAGAAATCCCCTTGACTATGATTAATAAAGATCTGGCTTCAACACTTCTACCTAAAAGAACTTTAAATAGCCACAAAGGAACTTTCGGAAAATTAACTATAGTCGGTGGTTCAAAAACTTTTACAGGCGCACCGCTATTAGCAGGAGTTGCTGCTTACCGATCTGGTGCAGGATTGGTATCTCTGGCGATACCTGAAGAGATTTACCCCATTATTGCTGCACAATTGCCAGAAGCAATATATACGCCTTTAAAATCAACTGACGGTTATTTAGGCAGTGATTCGGTTCAAAAAGTTCTAAATGATCTAAACGACTCACGCTCCTTAGTTATTGGTCCGGGGTTGGGGCAAAATAAAAATTCAGAGCAATTTATCAGGCAACTTCTATTGGACAGCCATGCCATAAATCACCAAGTAGTTTTAGATGCAGATGCTTTGAACAATCTGGCTAAAATTCCTTATTGGTTCAAAAATCTGGCTCATGGAAATGTCCTCACACCTCACCCTGGAGAAATGGCGAGACTGCTTGGTATTAATATTGAAGAAGTACAATCAGACAGAATTAAGCTTGCATCAGAAGCATCGGTCAAATGGAACCAAGTAGTTGTATTAAAAGGGGCTCACACTGTAATAGCCAGTCCGGACGGCCGCATCAGTATTTCACCATTTGCCAACCCTGCATTAGCGACTGCAGGTACAGGAGATGTTCTTTCTGGAATCATAGGCGCATTTTTGTGCCAAGGAATGTCGCCATATGAAGCTTCTGTGCTTGGAACATACATTCACTCACAAAGTGGAGAGATTTACCGTTCGAAGTTCGGGGTTTCTGGTTTGATAGCCAGTGAATTGCTTCAACATATACCCGTGATTATGAAAGAATTGGATCGCAATAAGTAAACAAATATCATCTTAGAGGAATTATAAATGAATCAAATTCAACAGGCAGATCAGTTGGTTTGTAAAATACAAGTTTCCGACATAGAAGAAGTTTCAGATTTTTTCCTAGCCCTTGGTGCTTCTAAAACTCCTAAATCACCAGAGGCAAGTGCTAGATCAGTTACTCTGAAAGTTGGAGAAGGGTTTATTGCTCTCTCCCCTTCGACTGATGATCAGTACTTCTATCCTGAAATGTCTGTGCAAATGAACAGTTCTGAACCATCCAATTGGATTGATCGACTGAGAAATCTTACAAACACCGAACAGGACTCTAGTGCTGAATTAGACGTTATGAGCCCTTCGGGACCGTTATTTTCCTTTCGAAATAAATTAATTAAATTAAAAAGCCAATCTGAATCCTTAACGACGATTCAAGGAGACGGAGTAGTTTTACATTTTCAAATTACATGGTGGGCTAAAAAATGGTTAGATGATTATGGTTTTCTTTCCAATGTTTTAGGGCTTACGACTTCAAGAGGCAGGTCCGGCCCTGAAGGTAGCAGGATAGCTTTTCTCCGTGCTGCGAATTCTGGTAGATCCATAGTAGAAATTGTTGATGGTCTTTACGATCAACATGAAGGTCCTGAGCTTCACTGGTTAATTTCCTTGGTCGTGGATAATGCTGAAATCTTCCATGAGCGCATGGTCTCTGCAGGTCAACATGTCAGTGCGCTTGGTTACACAAGCTGGAATGCGCACTCATTCACTGCTAAATCCCCTAGTGGGCCTCTTTTATTTGTGTACCAAGAAAGACCAAATGGCACACCAGGCATGGTAGGTCAACCCGCTGGCTTAGATTAATATTTGAAACGCTGTTACAATATGCATGCGGATACGGGGTTGGTCCGATTCGACAATAGTCATGCTTTTAACTATCGACATAGGCAACACAAACATTACACTCGGGGTTTTTATCTCAGAGGAAATGAAGAATAGTTGGCGCCTCTCTACGGACAGCCATCGTCTTGCTGATGAGTATTCCATGCAAGTAAATCATTTACTTGAGATGGATGGTTTAAATTTAGAAGATATTGATAAAGTTGCCATTTGCAGCGTCGTCCCTCCCCTGACATCTGTTTTTGATGATCTCTCAGCAAAGCTTTTTAAAGTACCTCCTCTGATTGTAGGAGCAGGAATAAAAACTGGCGTCCGTGTTCACTACGACAGCCCCCATGATGTTGGCCCGGACAGGATAGTAGATGCAGCTGCGGCATATCATTACTATGGGAGTCCAGCAATAATTGTTGACTTTGGCACAGCTACAGTATTCGATGCGATCTCGAACGATGGATCTTATTTAGGAGGGGCAATAGCTCCCGGTCTTTCTATTTCTGCAGACGCGCTTTATCAAAATACTGCAATGTTGCGAAGAGTCGAAATGCATGCCCCCGAAAAAGCAATAGGCACTAATACTGTGCATTCCCTACAATCAGGTCTTGTGCTTGGATACGTAGGGCTGGTTGAGAGCATGGTTTCTCGATTCAAGTCCGAAATGAGACAAGAGAACGCTATTGTAATTGCCACAGGAGGTCTAGCTAAGACTATTGCAAGTGAAACTAGCATGTTCGATGTGATAGATGAAAATTTGACCTTACGCGGATTAGCGTACATTTACGCATTAAATAATCAATGATAGGTGGATCGTGAAATCTTTTGAAGGTAAAAATATTTTGCTCGGAGTTAGTGGCAGTATCGCCGCCTATAAGGCAGTAGACCTCGCTTCTAAACTTACACAAGCTGGAGCCGCAGTAGATGTATTGATGACAAAGTCTGCTGAAGAGTTCGTTACACCTTTGACATTTAAGAGCATCACTCATCGTTTAGTGATTTCTAATCTATTCAATGCTGAAGGTTTGCAAGGAATTAATCATATTGAACTAGCACGTAAGGCAGATATTTTTGTAATTGCACCTGCTACAGCCAATACAATTTTTAAATTAGCACACGGACAGGCTGACGACACTATTAGCGTTTCATCCTTAGCAACAAACGCTCCAATCTTGATTGCACCAGCAATGGACGCTGGAATGTGGGAAAACGCTGCAGTTCAAACCAACGTTGCGACTTTAATTTCACGAGGCTTCCATTTTGTGGGTCCTAATGAAGGCCGATTAGCTTCAGGTCTCTCGGGTAACGGAAGATTATCAGAGAACCATGAAATTCTTGGAACGATCTCTCAAATTTTAGGTGCCAATGGTGATTTAGCAGGTAAAAAGCTTGTTGTGTCAGCCGGTGGTACTGTCGAGGCAATTGATCCAGTAAGGTCAATAACAAACCGTTCGTCGGGGAAAATGGGTTATGCCATTGCGGAGGCCGCGAGAGATCGTGGTGCAATCGTGCATTTGGTTAGTGCACCAACTAACTTGACTCTTCCTGTAGGAGTGATGGTGACTAACGTAAGAACTGCTTCTGAGATGGGGGTTGCTGTCCTAAAAGAATGTGAAAATGCAGATGTGCTGGTAATGGCAGCGGCAGTGGCTGATTTTAAACCCCTCCAAAGTAAGGGTCAGAAAATAAAACGCGGAAATAACAAAAGTTTAAAACTCGACCTAATCGAGAATCCTGATTTCTTTTCAAAAGTTCCGAGGAAGGTTTTACGGGTCGGGTTTTCAGCCGAAACTGAAAATATGTTGCCTAATGCTCTTGAAAAATTAAAAGCAAAGGAATTGAGTTTAATCGTTGCAAATGATGTATCGCGAAATGATATTGGATTTGAAGTCGATACAAATCAAGTCACCATTATCAACAAAGAAGGAGCAACAACCGACTTACCTTTGATGACGAAAGCAGATACCGCTTGGTCAATCATTGATCACGTTGTAATCGCACTGGGAAGCAAATAAATCAATTCTGCTTTTGAACAGTCACACTCTTGATCAAAAAAGTTGCAGCTATTGCAACCATCAAGAAAAATACGATATTCACTGCAAATACTGCTCTCAAGGAAATGGCAAAAGCTACAATCCCACCAATTAACGGTCCTGCAGATAGAGAAGCTGCCATAATGACCTGCTGGGCTCCAAAAGTCATGCCCTCTTTTCCAGGTACTGCGCTCAGGGCAAACAACCCATTTAATGTACCCATCACGCCTCCTTGGAATAAGCCAATTAGAGCTAAAAACAAAATCATATGTGTAAATTCTGTTGCAAAAATAGGCGGTATGTAAAGCAAGGAAGAAATACCTGCAAGTCCGATAATTGTCTTTTTTAGTCCAATTTTAGAAGAAACCAAGCCAGCTAAAATAGCTGATGCGGACTGTGTTATACCCATAGTCATAAATGCAATTCCAGACGCGCTTGCGAGGTTATCCCCTTTATAGACACTACCTATAATTACTGGCAAAGCTGGGAAAATAACAAGCATCGCAGAGTGTGCTAAAAAGTACATCATTAGCAGAGAGGCCATTTTCCCTGAACTAACAGTCCGTATAAAGTCAGCGTATGGTTTGAAGAATATTTCCGATTTTTTGATATCCCTATCAGGTTTTTTAAAATCCTCATTCACAAACAAAATGACCATTAAAGCTGGGATCGCTAATCCAATCCCATTAGCAAAAAATGCCCACCTCATTCCAAAATTATCGAATAGTATCCCTCCAACCACAGGTCCAATAGTTGACCCTGCAAACATAGCCGATTGGATAATACCGGTAGCAAACGCTGCTCTGTATCGAGGGGTTGTAGCTACTACAAGTGCAAGGATTGCTGCACCTGCGCCCCCAAATGCACCTGCAAAGAACCTCGTGAGTATTAATTGGTTAGGGCTATCAGCAAACCCAGATAAGCCCAGAACTATTGCTGCTAGAGCTGTCGCACGGATTACGTTGATCTTTTTACCGTATTTATCTGCAACTGCACCCCAGATAGGGCTGAAAATGCCAAGCCCTATTCCTAGAGCCCATCCTGATATCCCAGTAATAAACGCTGCCCTACCAGGATCCTCAATACCCAATTCTTTAAAAAATAATGGGAAGAAAGGAAAAGTGAATGTGAATGATAAAACCGTAACAGTCTGAACCAACCACATAATAGCAAGGTTTCGGCGCCAATATGGATTTTGGTATTCAGGCTCCATCAGTTGATCAACTCTACTTCTTTAGTAATAGATTTTACAGGAGCCACGTTGACCGGTTATATGCTGGGTATTTAAAATCATTAAGGTTTAATAATTAATATGACTAGTTTCCCACAAAATGGCATGCCGAAATCTTACGACCCAAACCCAGTTGAGCGCCGTCTCTATAGCTGGTGGGAGTCTTCCGGTTTTTTCAAACCAGTCATTGACCAATCCAAAACACCTTACACAGTCATAATGCCTCCCCCCAATGTGACAGGCGAGTTGCATGCAGGCCATGCACTGACTACTACAATTCAAGATGCATTTGTGAGGTATCACCGAATGTTAGGTGATTCAACTTTATGGCTCCCGGGGAGTGATCATGCCGGGATAGCCACCCAAATGGTCGTTGAACGAGATCTTGCATCAAAAGGCATTACTAAAGAATCATTAGGTCGAGACCAGTTCCTTGATAAAGTATGGGAATGGGTCAATCATTACGGCGGAGCTATTGATAACCAGCTGCGCCGAATGGGTGCTTCTTGTGATTGGTCAAGAAAAAGCTTTACTTTAGACAGTGGCCCAAGCAAAGCAGTTCGAACAACATTTAAGAATCTTTACGAAAAAGGGTTGATTTACCAAGGCGAGCGGATGATCAATTGGGATCCGTCGTTAGAAACAGTCTTATCCGACTTGGAAGTCGAATATGAAGAGGTAGAGGGAGCACTCTATTATATACGGTACCCGATAATTGGTTCGGATAGTTACATTGTTGTAGCAACTACAAGACCAGAAACAATGTTTGTAGATACTGCTGTAGCAGTGAATCCTGAAGATAATAGGTATTCTGCATTTTCTGGAAAAAAATTGCTTTTACCAATTGTCGAGCGCGAAATTCCGTTGATTTTTGATAATAGTGTGGACCTCAACTTTGGAACAGGAGCCCTGAAAGTTACTCCTGGCCATGACCCCAATGATTATGAAGTCGGTATGAGGCACAAACTCCCTGTCTTAAATGTCATGAACAAGAATGGCCATCTAAATTCGAATGCAGGGCATTACAGCGATTTCGATCGATTTGAGGCACGTAAGCACATTATAGAAGAGTTGGAAAATGCAGGTTTATTAGAAAAAATCGAACCGCATACACATTCTGTGGGTCACTCACAACGTTCAGGTGCCGTAGTAGAGCCACTAGTCAGTACCCAATGGTTTGTCGACATCAAAACTCTGTCCGAAAAAGCTATAGAGGTGGTGACTTCAGGTCAGATCAAAATAGTGCCAGATCGTTTTCAAAAAGTGTATTTGAATTGGATGGAAAACATTAAAGATTGGTGTATCAGTCGACAACTCTGGTGGGGCCACCGAATACCTGTTTGGTATTGCAGTCAATGTGATGGAGTAAATGTTTCTGTTACAGAATTAAGTGAGTGTGGTTTTTGTAGTTCGACATCTTTAATTCAAGACGAGGATGTTTTAGATACATGGTTTTCTTCTGGACTCTGGACTCATTCAACTTTAGGTTGGCCAGATGCCACAGAGGATTTTGCCTATTTTTATCCTACGAACCTAATGGAAACAGGGTATGACATTCTTTTCTTCTGGGTAGCAAGGATGATAATGCTCGGTTTAGAAAACACCGGGGAAGTTCCTTTTGACACTATTTACCTCCACGGACTAGTTAGGGATCAAGACGGGCAGAAAATGTCTAAAACCAAAGGTAATGTCGTGGATCCAATAATAGCTATCGATACTTATGGCACCGACGCATTGAGATTCGCGCTAGGTACTGGGGGCGCGCCTGGAAATGATATGCGATTGTCCAGCGAAAGAATGGAAGCGGCTCGAAATTTTGCAAACAAAATGTGGAACGCGACTAGGTTTGTACTTAGTGCTCTGCAAAATCGCAAACTGGATAATTGGTTTTTAGATCCCCCTCAACTGCACCAAGAGGATCAGTGGATTCTGACACGCGCAAATCAAGTTATTGATCAAGTTAAATCTAATTGGGAAGATATGCAATTAGGGGAAGCTCAACGCACAATACATGATTTTTTGTGGAATGAATTTTGTGATTGGTATGTAGAAATGGCAAAAATCAGAATTAGGGAAGGTGATTTTAGCCCATGTTTGATCCTTCCAAATGTTTTAGAACGCTCTTTACGTTTACTGCATCCATTCATGCCTTTTGTAACTGAAGAACTTTGGCAACACTTAATGTCTGCACTACCAAATGAAGGTGATTTTCCATCTTCTATCATGAATGCTCCCTACCCTTCTTCGTCGGGGGCTCCTGCACATACAGAGTCAATGCAGCAAATATCACTTCTCATAGATTTAACAAGAGCAGTGCGGAATATCAGGGCTGAATTCAAAATAAGCTCAAGTGATGACTTGGATGTTTATTTAGATGGGCCCGGGACAAAAAATTTAATCGAAAATGAGAGTCAGTCTTTAAAATCACTTGCAAGGATTGGAAGCTTGTATTCAGGGTCTGGTCCAGCAAAGCAATGCATCAAAGTCGTTGTGCAGGAGGCTACTTTATCAATTCCTATCAAAGGAGTAATTGACATAAATAACGAGATTTCAAGGCTGGGTCAAGAGTACGAGGCCAATAGTAAATACTTAAATAGCTTGAATTCTCGCTTATCAAACCAAGATTTCCTTGCGAAAGCACCAAATGAAGTAATTGAAAAAGAACGTGAAAGGCTTACGGAAGGACTTTCTAGGCAAGAAAAGATCAGCATGTTAATCATGGAGCTTAATGCAACTGACAACCTTTGACTTATAAGCGTTTCGATCTCAAGTGATTTAAGCTCTCTAGTCCCTTCTTAGTATCACTTGCAACTTTTGAACTATCGGAACTAACAATTCTTCGCCTAAAACACCAATAGCTAAATTCCTTTAGATCACTTATTCGATGTTTCACAGGTAATCTTCTATTTTTTCCTTTATAGAATTCACTCATTAATTTCCTAAAGGAAAGGCCATACAAGTTTTCGAAAACTCCACTATCCAATTCGGGTGAATCCTGAAATCCTTTTACGCTATTTTGCTTAATCAAATCATCTTCCACTGAGTGTCGTAATGCCTCTTCTACAACCACTCCGTAGAAATAATTCAAATGAGCACGGTATTTATTTTGACCAAAGGCATGTTCTATTTCTTTTTGTGTCACTTCTATAGGCAGTTCACCGTAAAAAAGTAAACGTTCTGCTTCACTATTAGGAACCAAGTCTGTAGATACATTTATTAGTCTTTCAGCGAGAAGCAACCAATCAAAAGCCTCATTAGCTAAAACATAAGAATAGTGTCTTCCTTGAAAAAACTCTTCAGCCAAAGGCCAGTCCCCAATTGCACTGAACAATGCATCAGTCCATACCACACCAGCTTGAAGGTTCTTAATCCATCTTCCTATGATCGCATTCACACTTTGTTCAGAATCAGAAAACAAAGTTCTGCTATCGTAATTTTCTAGGAGTGGGAAGTAAGGAGTTCCTGATTCTATATTAACAGGGTCATATAAGGCCATGACATCGCTTAAACTTTTTGCCACTATTGCACCAGCAAGGGTCATTACGGCCTAATTTTTGAGTCGCAACAACTTCTTTTCTTTTATTACCCAGAGCCTTAGACATCACCGTATCAGGCCGAGAGGTATTCAAAGTCAGGTCGTTTTTAGAAGAAGATGTGCCATTGTAGCTATTTTCTACAGGAGCTATATGGAAAATTGTCCTAGCTATAGTAGTCCTTATGTGATTGAGTAAAGATGTGAACTGTTCATGTCCTTCTTTTTTATACATTACTAGCGGATCTCTCTGGCCATAAGCATGAAGACCTATACCTTCACGTAGGCTAGACATTTGAGTTAAGTGCTGAACCCAAAGTCGATCAGTAGTTTGCAGAAGAATAATTCTTTCTAGAGCCCTCATTATTTCAGAGCCAAACTGCTCTTCTCGAGATTCATACATGTTCTCAGCAGCTTTAATAACTGAATCCTCTATCGAATTATCATTTTTTGCTTCTAAGAAATCTTTATTTAACCAGTCGGGCAACGGGAAGATGAATCCTATTTCAGATAACATAGATTCAATTTCCCAATCGGCTGGGTCGCCAACAAGATAATTTTTTAATATTAAGTTCAATTCTGATCCAACCATTTCCATTATCGGCATTTGCATATCTGACTGGCTCAAAATCTTCTTGCGTTCTGAATAAATTACGCCGCGCTGAGTATTCACAACATCGTCGTATTCGACGAGATGTTTACGTATATCGAAATGATGGGCTTCAACTTTTGATTGTGTCATTTCCATCGTTTTAGTCAATAATCCACTTTCGAGTGGTACATCATCAGGCAAGGTAGCGTTGACTAGGCGGCCCATAGTACTTCCACCAAACCTTTTAATAATGTCATCCTCTAATGATCCATAAAATCTGGTGGTCCCAGGGTCACCTTGGCGCCCTGAACGCCCTCGAAGCTGATTATCGATACGGCGGGAATCGTGTCTTTCTGTACCTATTACAAACAGACCCCCTTGTTCAACAACGGCACTGTGATCTTTGTTCCAAATATCTTCTGAAACAGCGCTTTTGGGGTCTCCTCCCAATATGATATCTGTGCCTCTCCCTGCCATAGATGTAGAAACCGTCACGGCTCCCGGTTTTCCTGCTTCAGCAATGATTTGGGCCTCTCGCTCGTGGTTTTTGGCATTCAAAATTTCATGGGGAACGCCTCTAAGGCTAAGTAATTTGCTTAATTGTTCAGATCTTTCAATCGATACTGTCCCCACCAAAACCGGCCTTCCATCCTCATGTAATGCTGTAATCTCTTCGGCGACAGCAGTAAACTTATTTGCCTCATTTTTATAAATCAAATCAGGCATATCATTACGGATTAAAGGTTGATTCGTAGGAATTGCAACAACATCAAGGCCATAAACTTTATGGAATTCCTCTGATTCGGTAAGAGCAGTACCTGTCATTCCGGATAATTTAGAGTACATGCGGAAATAGTTCTGAAGCGTAACTGTAGCGTAAGTCATCGTCTCCCTATGTACAGTTACGCCTTCTTTGGCCTCTATGGATTGGTGTAACCCATCAGAGTAGCGCCGTCCGGGCATAAGCCGGCCTGTAAATTCGTCCACTATCACAATCTGTTTATTTTGAACTACGTACTCCCGATCACGTAGGTATATAAACTGAGCTCGCAATGCGTTCTCAACATAATGAGCCATCATTGAATTTTCAAAGTCATAGAGGTTGTCCACTTTTAGGAACCCCTCGATCCGTTCAATGCCTTCTTGGGTAAGGATCACTTGTTTTTCTTTCTGGTCTATAGAGTAGTCTAGCTCTTCTTTTAGCCGTGGGGCTATTTGAGAAAATTGCTTATACTCTTGACCAGATTCCTCGGCAGGGCCGCTAATTATTAGAGGAGTCCGAGCCTCATCAATCAGTATGTTGTCCACTTCATCAACTATTGCAAAGTGTAATTTTCTTTGAACTTGTTGATCTAACGAGACAGCCATGTTATCTCTTAAAAAATCAAAGCCAAATTCATTATTCGTACCGTACGTAATATCGGCGGAATAAGCATCTTTTCTAGTAACTGCAATAAATCCGTCTAGGTTTGAATTTGATTCATGATTATTTCTTTCATATAAATAAGCAGAGTCGTGCTGCAAACATGCTACTGACAAGCCCAAAGAGTCATAAACAGGTCCCATCCATTTAGCATCTCTCCTGGCCAGATAATCATTAACAGTCACAAGATGGGCTCCTTCCCCTGCTAATGAGTTGAGAAATAGAGGGAGTGTTGCAACAAGAGTTTTGCCCTCTCCTGTTCGCATTTCTGCAACGGAACCTTGGTGTAGCACTAAACCGCCAATTAATTGAACGTCAAAATGCCTCATGCCCAATGCCCTTCTAGAGGCCTCGCGAACAGAAGCAAACGCCTCGGGGATCAAATCATCCAAATCTGAACCTTTTGCAATTCGTTCTCGGTAAGACGCAGTTTTTTGTCTTAGCTCATCACTAGACAATTTTTCATACTCATTTTCGAGTTGGTTTACAGTATCGACAATCCACGAAAGCTTTTTAAGGGATTTTTCGTTTGAATCACCAAACACTTTCATTAGTTTTGAAACCATAGTTTTAAGAAAACCTTGCCCGCAGCAGCTATACTATTTATTATTCAAAATATTTTGGACGAATGCTATATGCCAAGAGTCATTCTATTTGAACTCAACGATATAGATTATTAACAAAGATGAATAGCAGATTCCTAAGGCTTTTTCCATTAGAGTCATTTGTTTTACTCCCTGGTGCTGTTTTACCTCTTGTTGTGTTTGAACCTCGTTATCTTCAACTCACTCAAGAATGTATGGAAGCAGATGAGCCTTTTGGAATTGTTTTACTAAAAAGTGGCTATGAAGCTGGTGACGGAGAAGCAATTCCGCATTCAGTTGGAACCACCGCAAAGATTGAAGAAGTCAAAAATGAAGATTCAGGTAAATTATTAATTCAAGTCCGCGGTGAAGAAAGATTTGTTATTCGCAGCTTCGATAGGAGTAATCCTTATTTGGCAGCTGAAGTTGAACTTTTAGAAGATTCAGAAGTAGTCAGTAGTGACACGACTTTAGCATTAGATACCAGAAAACTTGCAGAAGATGTGCTAAAAGCTTTAATTAATAGAAGCGGCGGCTGGGTGCGAGATTTTTCTATGCCCGATGATCCCTCGCAATTATCATTCCTAATTGCTCAAATGTTTCAAGGCGATACAAAAGAACAGCAGTTTCTTTTAGAGCTAAATTCAACCATAGACCGATTGTCTAGAGAATCTACGCTGCTCAACAAAGTATTAAATGAAATTATCAGTGATAAGACTAAAGGAATCAGTAAAACGCGATTTAGCTCGAACTAGTATTTCTTCGTATATGCTCTTCAGCTAAAAATAATGCTGCAATCGTTTTAGCGTCTGATAATTGACCTTGCTTTGCTCTCTCAATGGCCTCATCAAACGATACTCTGAAAAGTTCTAAATCTTCATCATCATCAGGTTTAAGTGGGTCACAGAATAGACCCATTGCCATAAAAATGAACATTTTTTCAGAAGCGAAACCCGGAATTGTCCAAAAACTACCAATTTCAGTAAAGTTTTCTGAAGAAAAGCCTGTTTCTTCTCTAAGTTCTCTTTTCGCACACTCAATCGCTGACTCACCAAAATCAATGCCACCAGCAGGGCACTCTAAGAGATGTATACCCGCACCTGCTCTGTGCTGGTTAACAAGTAAAACTTTGTTTTCTTCATCTAGTGCCACAATTACTACAGCGTTGGGGGAACGAACCACATCATAGGTGTGTAGGTTACCGTCACTATTGCGCCAGACCTCTTCATAAACAGATATGTGGTTACCTTGGAATTGTTTATCGCTACTTATAAGTTTATATGGTTTTTCATCCATGTTATCTGTATCGAGAAGGCAAGTTGCCGACCTACCTGTTCTCAAAAATTTTGCGAGCTACGGAAATGGTCTGATCTGAACCACGTCTCAGCCTATAGACCAGTGTTTCATAAAAGTTGGTTTTGGCCCCAGAGCGCAGGAAAATAGATCGATAGGGACTACTCGACACCCTTACGTACTCACCACGCTTCAAAGGGAAACTTAAAGATCCATCTGCTCCAACAGACCTTGAACGGTGCTCTTCAATTTCTAATTCGAGGATTGAGTTATATGGTAATACTAACGGCGACGAAAGGTCACCATGGGGTGCGACGGCAGTAAGAACTAAATCCCCTGATGCAGGATGAAGGATCGGCCCCCCAGCGGATAAAGAGTAAGCTGTGCTTCCTGTTGCTGTTGAAACAATTATTGAATCAGCAGCGTAGGTCGACAAATATACTCCATCGATATGAACATGAATTCGAGAAAGACTGTCAGTCACACCCCTGCCAATAACAACTTCATTCAAAGCGTGTGCAGTTTTGTTCCTATCAGGTGTTTTCCCTATACGTTCAATTTGAACCATGTGTCTATACTCTGGCCATGAGAAGTCCATTGACGAGAGGTACTTGGGAACTAGTTCTTCAGCATATTTTGCTTCAATTTCAGTGAGAAAACCCAATCGTCCCATATTCACACCTAGCAAAGGCACATCCAAGGGTGCAGCTAGCTGTACAGCGCGTAAGATCGTCCCATCACCTCCGACTGTTATCACAACAGAAGGGGTTATACCTTTTGGCAATTCAGTACTAGAAGTAGAGTGCAAAGGCAAATCAGTTTTCAAAATACCTATCAACAGTTGTCCAAGCTTTTTGGCACTGCTATTTGAATTCGCACAAAGTACTAATGCTTTAGAAGAATCGATTATCATATCTAAGGTATTATATTGTGTTAGTGAAACTGATAAAGAGTTATTTTGGTCTGTTTTAAAATTTCGCTGTAATTTAAACTCATATATACCAAATTGGACGATCAGGAATTAAAAATGGATGCTATCTTAAGCTCACCAAGAGGTTTTTGTGCCGGAGTAGTTCGTGCAGTTGAAATTGTCGAAGTTTGCCTGGAAAAGTTTGGTTCCCCTGTATACGTAAGGCACGAAATTGTTCATAACAAGTATGTAGTGGATGATTTAAGGCTGAAAGGGGCCATTTTTGTAGAAGAATTAAGCGAAGTACCAGACTCTGCAAACGTGGTTTTTAGCGCGCATGGGGTTCCACCAGCAGTATGGGGTGATGCTGCCACAAGGAACCTGAATGTCATAGATGCCACCTGCCCTCTGGTAACGAAAGTTCATTTAGAGTCAATTAAATTTTCTGAAGAAGATTATTCCATTATTGTCGTAGGGCATGAAGGTCATCCTGAAGTAATAGGTACTATGGGACAATCCCCTAGTTCGTCTCAACTTGTTGGTTCAGTCGCTGAAGCTAAAGAAATTCAAGTAACAGATCCTTCCAGAGTAGTAGCACTAACACAAACGACATTAAGCGTAGAAGACACTAAAGAAATTATAGAAACTCTTCGCACCAGATTCCCTAAGCTCATCTCTAGAAACGATATTTGTTACGCTACTACAAACAGACAAGACGCAGTCTCAGAGTTAGCAAAGAAAGTCGATGTGGTATTAGTAATAGGAGCCCAGAATTCGAGTAATTGTAATCGGCTCAGAGAAGTAGCTGAGCAAATGGGAGTAAGGGCGTTTTTAGTTGATGATGCATCACATATAGATCCGTTATGGTTAAAAGATGTTCAAACGGTAGGAGTTACTTCGGGAGCCTCTACACCGGAGACTTTAGTTCAAGAGGTTGTTGCTTGGCTTAATCCGAACAATGTTCATTCACTAGATGTAGTCCACGAAAATGTCACATTCACGATGCCCGAAAAGTTACGTGAACGAAATAAATGGGCAATTCCTCGTAAAGCTTCTGATTTACCTCATTAAATTAATTAATTCCCTCTCAATCCTTCAGCTATAACCTCTGATGCTTTCATGGTTCCACCGTGAGGTTGCCCGTTGGTATCAATTTTCAGATCACCTGTTTCCAAAGCAAAATATACGGCATTTGAAATTAGTTCTGCAGCTTTATGTTCCCCCAAATGGTCCAACATCATTCCTGTGCTCAAAATCTGAGAAATAGGGCTAGCAATACCTTGACCTGCTATATCTGGGGCGGATCCATGTATAGGTTCAAAATATGCGTACTTGTTTCCGATATTTCCGGAAGGACAAAGACCTATACCTCCTACAGTACCTCCTCCTAGATCTGAAAGAATATCACCCAAAAAGTTCTCCATAACTAGCACATCAAAATCATTTGGGTGCATAACTAAAGCCTGAGCAGCAGCATCAGCATAGAGACATTCGTGTTCTATATCAGGGTAGTCTTCAGCCACTTCAAAAAAGATTTTTCTGAAAAGCGAATAGGATGCCAAAACATTTGATTTATCAACACAGGTAACACGTCTAATTTTGGTACTTGGCGTACCCTCTCTTCGGCGCGCAAGTTCAAACGCAAATCTAACGACTCTTTCTGTTCCATTTCTAGTAATCATCAAGGTATCTGTCATCGCAGAATCATTACCTACCCCTCGTCCACGAGACAGGTATAAACCTTCGGTATTTTCTCTAACAATCACATAGTCAATTTCGCCTGGTTTTTTATTTAAAGGAGCATCTACTCCCGGGAAAAGCTTAACAGGCCGGACATTAGCGAAAACATCTAGCCCTGTTCTTAAAACACCTCCCAGAAGCCCTGCTTCTGTACCGTCGCTCAAACGAACATCAGGCAGGCCCACAGGGCCTTTCATCATAACTTTTGAAAGCTTGATTTCATCTATAGTCTCAGCCGAAATATTGATCCCATGTTGTCGGTAAAATTTAGCTCCAGCTTGGTGAAATTTAAGTGTGAATTGGAATGTATTCAGGATCTTTTCTGTTTCTTTCAAAACTAAAATAGCTGCTGCAGTTAGCTCTTTACCAATTCCGTCACCCTCTATTACCACTAAATCATAATTTTTCATGTGCCCAACAATCCATTAATTGCTGAATGTACGTATGCAAAGTTTACCATTAGGTGAAAATTACCCTAAATGATAGGATTCGATTATGCCAAATGATGATTTAGAATCAATAGAAAAAGCAGCCGTGAGAATTGCACTAGGTGCAGGGAAAATACTACTCACTCACTTCACTAGGCCGTTAGATGTTGAGTACAAAGAAGACTTTCAAAAAAGTCCTGTCACAGATGCTGATCATGCTTCTGATAGCTATATCAAACAACAAATCGTTCGCCTATTTCCAACGCATGCGATTCTCTCAGAGGAAGATAAGGTTTCTGACGAAAAGTCTGCTGAATATACTTGGGTGATTGATCCGCTTGATGGTACGACAAATTTCATGCACGGCGTACCAATTTTTGGAATTTGCATCGCAGTTCTACGTGAATCAAGACCTGTCGTAGCTGCAATCTTCGTCCCATCTATAACTCAACCTCAAGGTGTTGTGCTTCACGCACGCATTGGAGGTGGTGCAAAACTAGGAAATGTAAAGGTAATTACCGTTTCAGATGAGGTTTTGACTCCAAAAAGCAGACTGATTTCTTCAATGCCTTCCCATTTTGCACACATGTTCCGTTACAGGTTGCAGACTTGGATGCATTTGGGAGATGTAAGGTCCTTAGGCAGTGTTGCCTTTGAAATGGCTTTAGTAGCGCAAGGCATTCTCGATTATGTAATTTTTAAAGGGCCTTATATATGGGACGTTGCAGCGGGTGTTTTACTTGCTAAAGAGTCAGGTTGTGCTGTTTTGGTTTACGATTCTAATTCAAAAAAATGGACCAATTTCGAAAAATTCCAAACTAGTTTGAACAACGAGATAGTCACCTCACAACAACTAAGAGATTGGAGAGGTGCCTTGTTAATCGGGAAACATAATATAACTCTCTCGTTAGCTGAAGGAATCAAGATCAATAATAATAGAATAGTTAGTTGGTACAAGAAAATAAGGCGCAAATGGATAAGAAGGAATACGAGTTATCAAACTCCTAAATGATTGGCCAAGGTATATCTCTTCGTGATTGTGGTTTTGGGAAAAAGGGATGGTTCAGGATATTACGGATTCGGTTTTTAAAAGATTCAATTTCGGATTCTTCCAGAAGTTCTAGGAGTTGTGACAAAAGTTTGCTATCCCCTTGATTCAGCTCCAATTCAAGTTTCGTAAGGTCATTTAGCATCCATGGATATAACTCTTGTTCTGCAAAATCCCAGATCACAGTTCTGAGTTTGTGTTCTTCATGAAACGAAAGTCCGTTATCCACCGCCCATACACCACCACTCTTGGCTAAAAAGCAGTGTCCCCCTTTCCTGTCAGCATTATTTGTCACCCAATCAAACAAGGCGATCAGTCTCAAATTTTCACTGTAGTCATCTCGTAAGCTAAAAAAGTTAGACCCATAAACAGGCGGTACAAATAGCTGTAAAGAGCCATAGCCAATCGCTTCATCTACTCGTAACACGGTAGGAGGCACCAATTTCCAACCAAGGTAACTGCTAACTAAATATGCTGCATATTCTCGTTTATATAGACCTGAAGGAAAATCCCATAGGGGTGCTTCTCCCCTTTCAGGTTTATAAATACCGTGGCTTTGTAAGTTGCCCATTTCCAATCTAACAACAAATGTGTAATTAGAAGCTTCAGGGTGCAGCCATGCATCTTTAATCTCTGACTGAAGCAAGAAGTTCTGTGCTGTAGTATCAGTCGGAGAAACGTCGTTTTGAGTCAATATTTGGCTACTCGAGTAATGAAAAAACTCTCGAGTATCGTCTTGGTTACTCATCAGGTTTATGGTGACCATTAGTCTTTGCACAAACATGAGCCTGGTCATCGGTTTGAAGGGGCACACCACAAAGAGGACACCTAGTTCTACCGGAGGCACACACATCAAAAGCTTGATCAGCGAAGCCGTCTAACTCAAGCTCCGACATCCATATTATCAAACTTCCCATACCACCATCCACTTCAGTAGACAGCATATAACGATCTGAGCTTTGGTCATGGCCCAATGAAATACTGGTTACATAAAACTCATAATCTGCAGTTGCAATGCCGTATACAGAATCCCATTGATTGTTATGCTCTGGTACTGAGTGTCCCAATAGTTGTTTAATCGCTAAGGCTAATTCGTAAAGCTGTTCCTTTTCAACCCATAGCAAACCTGAGCCATTTGAACACGTTACGTTAATTCTAAACCGTCGTGATCCTGGTTCTCCTATTGACTCAGGGACAATATGAATAACATCACCAAGTTCCCATGTATTCTCTGAGTCGTTAGTCATCGAACATAGCACCTATGGACATCCCACCATGAATACGATGGATAGCTTCACCAAAAAGACCAGCAACTGTCAGTACGCTAACTTTTTCGTTTATTTTCCCGTTTAATATTGGAACCGTATCAGTAATTACCAATTCTTGAATTGGACTACTGGAAATTCTCGTCGAAGCTGGGTCGGAAAGAAGTCCATGCGTCGCACAAGCATAAACATCTGTAGCTCCGGCGGACACTAAAGCCTCTGCTGCTCCAACCATCGAACCCGCAGTATCAACTTCATCATCCATTAGAATAGCAATTTTTCCTTGAACTTCTCCGATAATGTTCAGTTGTTCAGTGACTCCATCATTGCCAGCTCTACGTTTCTCAATAATGGCAAGAGGACTTGCTAGCCGCTCAGCTAAGTTTCTAGCCCTTTTACTGATGCCAATATCTACAGCAACGACTACTGTGTTATCCAATTGTTTGTTAGTAAAGTATCGTGCATGAATAGGCATTGCGCTCAATTCATCGACAGGAATATTAAAGAAACCTTGAATTTGCCCTGCATGCAAATCAACAGTCAGGACACGGTCAGCACCAGCTGTTGAAATTAAATCTGCAATTAAACGCGCCGTAATAGGTACTCGAGGCTGATCCTTCTTATCGGTTCTTCCGTATCCGAAATAAGGAATTACAGCTGTAATTCTCCCAGCAGATGCTCTTTTTGCAGCATCAATCATAATCAATAATTCCATCACGGAGTCATTTACTGGATGGCTAAAAGATTGAATTAAAAATACATCGCGCTGTCTAATATTCTCAAGAATTCGGACAAAGGTATTATCATTAGTAAATTTAAAAACTTCGATCTTACCTAGCGGGATATTAAGGTAATCACAAACTGACTGAGCAAAACCACGGTTTGCGTTGCCGCTAAAAACCTTCAGCTCTTCATAAAGTGGCATAGAGCCTCCAGATACAAATTTATATAGGGAACCTATTGAATTCTAGCACAGCAAGATGAGTTGAGCAGCTCGAATCACAGATATTTTATGGTTTTATTTATGAGTGAATTGGCCATTCCTACTAACTAAGCTGTGTGCTTTTATTTCGATTTGGCGGTTGCCTCTGACTACTGTGCCTATTCTTTGAACACCTTCGCTGGTTTTATTCAATATTGCGAGTGCTTCACTCGCATGTGCAGAAGCTACAATTACACAAAAACCGACCCCCATATTGAATACTTGAAACATCTCATCTACACCGATTTTGCCTTGATTTTTTATTTGATCAAAAATCAACGGGGTTGGAATCAACGAATCAATAATATAGTCCACATCCGCATTCAGTCTTGAGAGATTGAGCAATCCATCACCACTTATATGGGCCAAACCGTGCACTTCAATTTCATTGTTTAAAAGCGCCATCACCTCGGGTACGTAAATACGCGTAGGTTTAAGTAACTCCTGGATTAATGAACCATAAACATTTGGTGAACTACTTTCGTAATCTTTTAACAAAATATCTCGAGCTAACGTGAGACCATTGGCGTGAATCCCATTAGACGGGATTCCAATTATCACGTCACCTGGTACCAAATCTTGGCCTAGTATGGGAACTCTATTTTCAAGAATACCTACTGCAGTTCCTGAAATATCGAAAGCATATCCTGGGTTTGGGCCTTGAAGCGAGTCCGGGTGGACCGACAGTTCACCGCCAACAATGCTTATTCCGGCAGCGATTGATCCTTCGTAAAGTCCCTTACCTATTTCAGAAAGTAAGTCGCTCTTCGGTGCCTCTACACTAATGTAATCCACTAATGCCACTGGCTCAGCGCCTACGCAAATAACATCATTCACATTGACTGCCACGCAGTCGTACCCAATACTTTCATACTTACCTGCGATTTGGGCAACCATCGACTTGCTACCTACACCGTCAGTGGATATAGCTAGTGAAAATTGGTTGGAAATCTTAACGACGCTAGCAAAAAAATTAGCCCCAGCTACATATTCTCCCATTTCAGAGCGTAAATTATGCGTCTTGCTTACCCAACTCAAAAGGTTATTTAAGCCTGATGAAATCGCTTCAGTATCGACACCAGCCTTTGCATATTTGCCCTGTCCAGAAAATGTATCGCCCATCAGCTCGTCTTTCTATTGGGTGAATTCAGCATGAAAATCATTGACCAGCATCTTCACTAAATCTACTACCTTTGTATAAACGAAGAGGCAAGAATATTACTCCACCAACAAACATAAAAACTGCAGCCAGTAAAAACGTTGACCCAAGTCCATAATTATCTGCAAGCATGCCGGCTATAATAGGCGAAGGCAAGGAAACAGCTTGTGTCAGCAGAGATGTCAAACCCATGCTGGTTGCTTGAATTTTATCACCAGAAACATCTAAAACCGCAGCAGTCGTTACGTTTGTAAGAGTGTAGAAAAATACCCCTATAGCGAGTACCACTAATGAAAGCTGCCATCCCTTATCAGCATTTGCAAGGACAATATAGAGAATACCTAAGATCAAATAAGAAGGTACTAAAACTTCTTTTCTGCCAAATCTATCAGAGAGTATTCCTAAAATTGGCTGAGTGATTAGCCCCATCCCATGAAGTAATGCAATATACAATCCTAATGTGAAAGAGTCGTAACCTAATTCATTTTGTACATATAGAGGCAGAAATAACAAAACACAATTCCTGGACATGTTCATAAGACCCTGAGCTAGTGAAACGCCAACAAAAATAGGATTTCTAATCAACTTTTTAACATCGGAAAATCTATCTGCGCTCGATGATTCTTGTTGAGGTTGGTTAAATTGGTTTGCAAGTAATCGCCAAAGGACAAGTGCAGAAATTACAGCAATGATGATCTGTACTTGTAGTAACCCGCGCCAGTAAACGATAAGCAAAAAACCACCAGCAATGATCGGCGTCAAAGTATCGCCAACAGTTGCACCCATTCCATGTAACGAAAGTGCGGTAGCGCGATTTTTTGGAAAACGGCTCGAGAGGGATGCCATGGCAGGAGGATGCCAAGCAGAGGTTCCTAGGCCAACAAGCATAGCTCCTGGAAGCAACCAAATAAACGACGGAGCGATACCTATCAAAAAATAGGCTATCCCCATGAAAACAAGTGATATCGCTAGCATTGATGCTCTCTGCTTAAACCAAGCGTCCGCAAAAATGCCAGAGGGCAAGGTCATTAAATTGCCGACTTGCCGTGCCGCACCCATTATTCCGACCTGAGTGCCTGAAAGCCCTAAAGAATTCGTTACAGCCGGTACTATGATGGGGAACAATTGCTGAAACCAGTGAATGACAAGGTGTCCACTCGTCAAAGTGCTTATTAAAGTCTTGTCATCTGACTCAATATCATGGAACTTCTGAAGAGTTTTACGAAAAATTAAAAACATTTCTAACCAATATCCATATTCTCAGAACCTCTCAGAAAGTTCTGCAAATTGCTATTTGGGTTACGGTTAATCAAGTTTCTTGCAAACATCGGGTGTGTGGCACTTCTTACTTCATGTTCCAAGTTATAAAGTACAGTTCCATCGTCTGGATCATATATTGATTCGAACCTGTATTGCCATTCGTTACTTTCCTCTGTAATAAATCCTGATGATTTCAATGCAAAATGAGGTGCTGAGAAATTTGAGACATATATTGCAATGTGGTGACCGTCATAAGCATCTATGCTACTTCCTTTCTCTTCAGTAAAAACAATTGACTGCTCAAGGCCAATTTTAACAACTGCAGATTCCAACCCACGCGCACCACTAATTAAATGTGACGGGGTTCCAAATATTTGTTTGTAAAATCTTGATATTCCATTCGCAGCACCAGTGGGAACTTTTAAATTAATGTACGGGATTCCAATTTTCATGCCACTTGAATTGATATCGGCTTCTCTGCAAATGAATCGATTTCCCCAAGGACATATGACGTTTATTGATTCTTCATTTTCAGACCAAGAAAATTCAGTAGACTTCAGTTGTTTGGATGCACTGGATAGTCTCGATCGAAGTTGATGAAGACTAGGGAAGATTAAACCAATTTCACCTCGCAAGACTTGCGCTTTATGGGAACTGGTGGGGAGATGAAATTGCTGGCGGCCAGCGTTAATCCAAATGTTGTTTAAGCCTACGCTTAAGTATGGATCTCTTGTGAATCCCAAAATCTCCACATAGAAAGATATAGCCAAAAGCTGATCTGTCACTGCCAGATTTACATGCTCAAGCAGCAAAATATTGCCTAAGTTATGAGCAGAACGATCAAACCCAACTGTATTTTCAACCATAAAGTGTCCCTAGAAAAATAAAAAGCATCCTGACTTATAAATATATCTTAATGGTAACCTAGCATAATTGGAGAATAGTATGGTCGGATTTTCAAAACTCGATGATTTATACGTTGGTATCGACTTAGGTGGAACCAAAATTCTTGGACTTGTGGCCAACTCAGGTGGTGAAGTTTTTGGTGAATCAATTTTACCAACTCCTTCAAATGAAAATTTTAGTAGTTCTATAGCCGTAATATCACGAATGTTAAGTGAGCTATTTGCTGAAATTCCAAAAGCAAACATAAGAGGAGTAGGCGTAGCTGCCGCAGGGGCAATAGATTTAAGTAGCGGTACTGTTGTTCACACACCACAATTGCCATCTTGGCAAAATGTGCCACTAGTATCCATTCTTGAAAAACAACTTGGGTTGCCTGTTGTGATGGGAAACGATGCAAATCTAGCAGCTTTAAGTGAACATCGTTATGGAATAGCGAAGGGAATAAAAAACGTTATTTACGTTACCGTCAGCACTGGAATTGGGGGAGGAATATTACTCAATGGTCAAATCTATACTGGTTGGCATGGATTTGCTGGAGAAGTCGGACATGCTTCGGTAGACATCAATGGGCCTTTAGGTAAGAGCACTGTTCCAGGTGCAGTAGAATCGTTTTCTTCAGGTGCAGCTCTGGCAAGAATCGCTAAAGAGTGCATAATTGCTGGACATACCTCGGTCATCAAAATAAATGATATAAGCGCTGAAGTTATTTTTGAGGCTTATAACAAAGGGGACCTTTTGGCTAAAAAGGTCATCGATCAAGGTATTAGGCATTTGGGCTTAGGTTTAACCAATATGGTTAATATTTTGGATCCAGAAATGATAATTATAGGGGGAGGGCTATCTAATGAATGGAAAACCTACATTGAGCCCGCTGTATCGATTATGCGCACACTATCTTTCGCAGGTATGGGTAGAGACATAAAAGTTGTACCTCCGAAACTAGGAGCGAATGCAGGTGCACTAGGAGGAGTAGCGTTGGCTATAGATAATTTAGGAGCTAATCTTTAACAGAACTTCGTTCTTCGCGTATTGTCAGTACTATTCCGGCACATACAAGAATGACTGCTATTGCAGCCCACGTACCGATTGACAGCCAAAAGCCCAAAGGAAGTGAAAGAGGGATTAGTAAGGAAGCCATAAAATATCAAGTTACCTCCGAGATGAAGTAATGGTATTTTGACTGTGTAGAAGATTCGGGTCAATAGATATCCAACCCTAACGAGTGCAAATGTTCGCTTGGTGGGTCTATACTGTCGGCCGTAAACAAGAACTAGGAGATTTTCGTGCCAGCATATGGGGTATTAGGCGGACAATGGGGCGATGAGGGTAAAGGGAAAATAGTTGACCTTTTATCTGGTGACGTTGATATGGTAGTTCGCTTTTCAGGTGGGAATAATGCAGGCCATACTGTAAACAATAGTTTCGGAGAATTTAAGCTGCGGCTTATACCTTCGGGCATTTTTTGGCCAGAAGTAGTTCCAGTGATTGGCAATGGAGTTGTTGTAGACCCAGAGCAATTAATTAATGAACTCACTGAAATCGAAAAAAGCGATATTGACACTTCGAAATTAGTAATTAGCGATCATGCCCACATTGTTATGCCCTACCACATACTCCTGGATCAATTAGAGGAGCAATCAAAAGGTACAGATGCGATTGGAACAACTGGCAGGGGCATCGGCCCTGCATACATGGACAAAGCTGCACGAACCGGGATTAGAACAGGTGATTTACTCGCTCCAGAGTATCTTAAACTCAGACTTAGTTCAGCATTACGCCAAAAAAATGAAATTCTAACCAAGATCTATGACGCTGATCCTATTGAATTTGATGGTTTGTTCGAACAATGTATCCAGTTTGGTAATCGCCTTAGGAGTAACATTGCATCATCTCAACACATAATTTTTTCTGCGCTTGCAAAAGGCCAGAATGTTTTGCTTGAAGGCGCACAAGGTGCTTTACTTGACCTAGATCATGGAACATATCCATATGTGACCTCTTCATCTCCTATGATGGGGGGTGCTGTTTCAGGTTCAGGAGTGCCTCCACGTGAAATAGCTGGGACCATAGGTGTTTTCAAGGCTTACTCAACCCGAGTTGGAGCAGGCCCAATGGTTACGGAGCTTCAAGATTCTATAGGGGATGAGATAAGGAATCTTGCGTGGGAGTACGGTACAGTAACTGGGAGACCTCGCAGGGTTGGATGGTTTGATGGTATAGCAGCAAAGTACAGCGCCCAAATGAATGGTTATACATCATGTGTTTTAACCAGATTAGACGTGCTTGATGGACTTCCAGAAGTTAAAATTTGTACTAGTTACATGGTAGATGGAAAAGAAGTAGACTTCTTTCCTGCGTCTTACACAGACTTGGAGAAAGCCCAGCCGGTCTTCACTGCCTTACCTGGATGGACTAAACCCACAGCTGGTGTCAATTCATATGATTCACTCCCAATTGAGGCTAAAAATTATATAAAGGAAATCGAAAGTTTGATTGGCGCACCGATTGATTTAATTTCAACAGGCCCTCATCGAGATGAGAGCATCACGCTGAAGAAGATAATCGCTTAGTTTTGGAGGATTAGATGAAATTTGGATTTTTTAACGACTGGAACCTTGGCGTAGTACGTGGTGATGAAATAATTGATGTGAGTGCTGCTCTTGGGCAAATCCATGTTCATTCACCAATGGAATTGGTTCAGGTAATCATAGAGAATTTTGAGGAACTCAAACCTCAATTAGAAGATTTTTCAAATGGCAAAACAGGTGTGCCGATTTCAACAGTAAGGATCCTGCCTCCTGTTCCTAGGCCTGAGAAAATTATATGCATGGCAGTTAATTATCTGGAAGGTGAAAATCCTCCGATGCCCGAAATCGATGCTTTTCTAAAAGCTTCTGATTGCGTCATTGGTCCTGATGAAACGGTGATTATGGACCCCGCCTGCAATGCGAAGATTTTTCATGCGGAACCTGAAGTAGCATTGATTATTGGTAAGCAAGGGCGACATATCACACAGGGAAATGCAATGGATCACGTACTGGGGTACACAGGCTTTTATGATATCTCAGGAAGGATAAATGTCCGAGGGAGTCAAAGTTTCTTTCAAACAAAATCATGGGCAACGTTTGGCCCGATGGGTCCATTTATTATCACAAAAGATGAAGTCCCAGATCCTCATAACATCAATGTGAAAGTGTGGAATGGTGATTACCAATTCCCTGGATACAATACTGGAGATATGGCTCACAAAATTCCAGAATGCATCGAATTTGCTAGTGCGATTATGGAATTGAATCCGGGTGACGTGATTAGTACAGGCACTAACCATCAGAATTTGGGCGCCATTCAGGATGGTGATGTCATAGGAATGGAAATTGAAGGCATTGGCACTCTTTCCGTGAAGGTTTCTGATCCTTCTAAAAGGGAATGGGCAAGAGGAAGAGATGAAGATATGGCGGCCAGAATGAGAGGCGAGTCAAAATAACTTCATATCAACATAATTGGACTATTTAAGAACTATAAAACCAGTTTCTTGTATACGGCTGCTATAATTGTGGTATGAGTCAAGGTAATAATTCAATCAAAGTTGCTGTGCATGGTTCAGCAGGTAAAGTCGGCCAAGAAGTGGTTCGCGCTGTTAATGCTGCAGACAATATGGATTTAATC
>CAYMJY010000013.1:0-27719 GCA_964391355.1 uncultured Dehalococcoidia bacterium
GGATGCTTATCTGAGAATCCTGATTTTTTGTAAACGAGTAAACTACTGAAGAATGTCTATTTTCAGTGTCCGTTGTAAGAGCAACCTTTTTAGCAAAAACTAGGGGCACATTTAGAAAATCAGCTGTATAAACTGCAGGAACGATTCCCGATGCTTCTACTGTTATAACCTTCGTTGGCATAAGTTCAGTGAAATGTGCAGCAAATATTTTTGATGCTCTCCTTATTAAACCTATGTCAACTTGATGGTTTAGGAATCTATCCACTCGGATCATCCCACCATCAAAAACCTTAGCTTCTTTGATGATTCTTTCGGCTAATTCTTTCATTAATGGCATTCTCCGTTACGATCTATTATTGCTACAGCGTCAACTTCTACGAGGCACTCATCATTAGCAAGTCCAGCTACAAGGATCAATGTACTAGCAGGTGGGGGGTTAGGATTTAGTTCTTGCCTAATTTTTCTTACAGGTTCAATATTTTCGCGCCCAACGATATAAGTGCTAGTTTTTATAAGATCACTTAAATCTCCACCCGCATATTTTAAAGCAATAAGTATATTCTCCCAGACTTTTCTATACTGAGCGGTAACGTCATTGAGACCAACGACATTACCGTTTTGGTCTAACGGAAGGAGCCCCGAAACATGAAGCATGTTTCCTGATTTGGCCAGAAGCGAGTACATTCCTTCGGGAGGCGTGTATAGGTCCGGTGGATTGAAAAAATCGTGCTTCATTTCTCCTCTGTTGATATTATGAGATTAACGTGTCCAAATTGAGCATTTCGTATACCATAAATCTATCATGACTTCTCTAGATTCCAGTCGAATGGAACAGAAACAATACGCACTTCAAGCTACTGCAGCTTTGGCTTCAGCATTGCCTCCGCTGAATTCGGCCTTAATTTTTGTTGCCTTGGTGCCAATTAGAGACCATTTTCAAATTTCTACAGGATTAACAGCTTGGCTAATTACAGCTTACTTTATTGGCAGCGCGGCGACACAGCCCGTTGGAGGTAAACTGGGGGATATTTGGGGACGCAAGCGTATATTTATCATTGGTCTAGTTTACATGGGAGTAGCTTCATTTTTAGCTGCGGTTTCACCTTCTTTTGAATTGTTATTGTTTTTCCGCATTAATCAAGCTATTGCAGGAGGTTTAATTGTTCCAAATGCAATTGCGCAATTACGTGAATTTGGACCATCTGCAACAAGAGGTAGGAGCTTTGGTCTTGTAGCTGCTGCGATAGGTGTTGCAACAGGTCTTGGGCCAGTATTAAGTGGACTGACTATTAGTTTTTGGGGCTGGAGGTCTGTTTTTGCATTAACTTTCCCAGTAATTTTATTAGTTTTAATATTGGCACTTCTGAGTATGCCACGCGACAAAAAAAGAAATATTGACAGTAAATTACAAATAGGAAGCCCGTTACTCATGGTCGGGTTTTTTGCAGCACTTATGTTATTTGGAAGGTTTTTAGGTTCCGGGACAGCACTTTCTATAACTTCAGGGTATCAATATTTAATACTTGCTGTTTTATGTGCTTCTCTTTTTATTCTTTGGGAGCGACGCACTAATAATCCTTTAATTAACATGGAAATTTTTGATAGGCGCTCAGGTTATTTACCAGGAGCAATTACAATACTACTTTTGAGTATCTGTACTTTTACCAGCCTCGCATATGTGCCTATTTATGTCCAAGACGTTCTTGGAAGTTCTGAAAGGAACTCTGGATTCATATTAGGTATCGTTGCAATTTTCACTGTTGGTTTTTCCCCTATTACTGGTTTGATTTCTGACCGTGTAGGTAGAAAACCCGTGGCAGTGGTCGGTGCATCTATATACCTAGTTTCTGTGCTTATGAGCAATGGATTGACTGATACAACTGCATGGCCCTTCCTTATTTCAATGATGTGTTTCTGGGGAATGGGGCAGGTATGCCTTTCTGCCCCAACCGAAGCATCTGCTATGGAATCCCTGCCTCCTAGGCTTGCAGGAGCGGCAGCAGGAATGTATCCAACAATGCGCTATGTGGGTGCAATTATAGGCACGACCTTCCTAGCTGCGTGTTTAGGTTCATCTGGCTTTTCTGATCTTGCTCGCTTACACGCACTCACAGCTTTTCTAACAATAGCTGCCTTTGGGTGCTTAATAGCATCATCTCGTCTGCGCTCTAGCAGTGAAAATTCGCTGCTTTAGTTTTTGTCATGATCGGTTGGTATAGGTAATGGGCGTATCAAATATATAAGACAAGCTGCTATTAACCAGCTAACTAAGAGTGCAATAAACACACTTTGATAAGCACCAAAGTAATCACGGAGTAAGCCTATTCCTACTGGGCTGACCGCCATCGCAAGTGAAGTAAATGGTTGAAAGGCTCCCAATATAGCTCCTAAATGTTTTCGCCCATAATAATTTGCCCAAAGCAACGGCTGCAGGGCTAATGCACCACCTAAAGTTATCCCTTGAAGGGCACCGTAAACTAAAGCCCAGCTACTTGTACGAACCTGGAGTAGCACAACAATGGCAATAGCCGTAACTAATGCTTGGATGATACTGATTGAGCGTACATGGTACCTTTCAACGAGATAGCCCCACAAAAACCGTGAAATTATTGAAAAAACACCATAGGTAGTTATTACACTTGCCGCTACAGTTGAGGAAAGTCCAATGTCACGAAAATGAGGAGCCCAGTTCGAGGTAAGACCAACAAGAGTAGGAGCTGTCACAACCATAACTGCCACAATTAGCCATGTTGTTCTGTACTTCATGACTTCCTTTGGACTATAACTATATTCCGTCGCAGTTGAACCAATTGTGGATTCAGGTGTAGTAGCTGATTTACTATCTTTATTTGGTTTAATTTCTCCATCTGGTAGCAGCCCTAAATCCTCGGGGGCTCTTCTTACCAGTAGAGAAATGGGAACTAATAAAATTAATGACGTAGATCCTAGTGCTACCCATGCGGTTCGCCACCCAAAAGATGAAATCATAAATTCAGCAAAAAGGGGATAAATCATTGCAGAAACAGCGGTTCCCATGCTGCCCATCGCAATGGCGCGTGCTCTTCTCTTAATAAACCATTTGGGAACAAGGGCAAGATGCGCAAACCCCCCCGCGAAGGCGAACCCAACGCCGGATACGAGACCGAAGCTAATCATGAAATGCCAAGGTTCTTTAGCTAAAGAATTTAGGATCATGCCAGAGGCTAGTAAAACACTGCTTGTCGTCAAAATAATAGGAGGCCATCGCTTATGGTCCATCAACCTCTGGAATATGGGCGATAGTACGGCCAAGAAGATTAAGCTCATCGTAAGCGGAAGCAAAAGGGTTGCCCTACTCCACCCGAGATCTTCTTCCATCGGAACAATAAACACGCTGAAACCAAAAACTAAGGGGCCGCCTGCTGCCATTCCAGAAATGAAGAAACCAGCGACTATCAGCCATCCATAATAAAAAGGTATTTTTCTTGCAAGAGTCTCAGCATCGGGGAAAAACATTATGACAACCTTCCTCTGCAAGGGATTATACAAAAACTAAAGCGCCCAAAAGGGCGCTTTAGCTACTAACCTGCAAACCACCGGTGACTATTAGTCACCTAGCGTAGTGAGTGCGAAAATTCCACCAACAGCAACTAATAGATAGATGATACGTGAAATAAGATTACTCTCACCAAAGCTAGATCCAGTAATAGTTGCTACTAAATCGAACTTAAACAGAGCGACCAAACCCCAATTCAACGCACCCACTGCTGCCAGTATTACTCCGAGTAATTGTAAAGTTTCCATAAGAACTCCTTTTCCAGCTAACATATAAACATTTAGATCTAATTATTGGAATACGTTTCAGTGTTAAGATTCACCTTGCAAATTTCCCGCGGAATACGAATATGTCTAGCGACTCAAAACTAATGCTTGAACCTAATAGCGAAATCTACAGATTAAAGCAAAAAGACTCCAAAGCAGCTGCAAAAATACTGACTGAAGCTTTTTACGATGACCCGTTGTTAGAGTATGTTTGCCAAGATGAACCCCGAAGACATCAAAAAACCTTTTATATTATTAAGACTGTTCTATCTCTAGGGATTAACTATGGTGAAGTTTGGGGTATCGGTAAGCCCTCTATCAGTGGTGCCGCGATTTGGATGCCTCCTGATTTCAGCGGAATCACCTTTTTTAGGTCACTAAGAACTGGGATATTCCTGGAGAAGCTTGTACTTGGTTCTTCAGCTTCTAAAAGGTATTCATTATTTAATTCTATTGCTGATGAGCTGCACAGTGAAATCACAGCAACTCCTCATTGGTATTTGTTCGTGATAGGAATCAGCCCTGATTACCAAGGGCGGGGTTTGGGTACTAAGCTTATAAAGCATATGTTAAGTCGAACAGATGAAGAGAACTATCCCGTATTTCTGACGGCTCCAAAGCCAGAAAACATTGGATATTATGAAAAGCTTGGGTTTTCAGTAATGGGAGTAGCAAATGTTCCTAACAGTAACCTGAGCATACCAGGGCTTATGCGTAATCCTTGGGGTGAAAATTATTGATTTTGAATAAATTCAGGCATTAATTGTTCGTCGCAATTAACAATTCAAATTATTCTATTGAAACCATGGCAGAATTCTAGTTGCGCCTAACCCAGCTCGACCCAGTATCAGTAGGATCGATCCCTTCTGCAAACACCTGTCGTATGTTTTTGGTCACCACACTTATTTTCTTAAATAAATCTTTTAGTCCGTTCATATTCTCCTCAAAAAAAAACCCTCGTAATCAATTACGAGGGGTTTGGCTACCTTGCTGGGGGTGTATTAAAAAACACAACCTTCCACCGCAAGGGACTCACTTGCCCCTCGGGTATTACAACAGCAGCACATTTGCAATACGTATTTACGCATGATGAAAGCCTAAATCCAGTACCAGAAACTGTCAACCATATATCTTTTTCGCTAAGATATACTCATGGAAACATCTGATGGTATCAACTAATGGAAACTTCAATTAATTACGACATGCTTGGTTTGGAAAGACTATTATCCGAGGATGAACGGCAAATCCGTGATAGCGTTAATGCTTTTGTGAATTCAGAGATCCTTCCCATAACAAAAGAACATTTTCGAGATGCTACATTCCCTGACCATATTATCAACAAAATGGCAGAGCTAGGGATTTTCGGCGCACATATAGAAGGGTATGAATGTGCAGGTGTGTCCCCTGTTGGTTATGGCTTGATAATGCAGGAATTAGAGAAGGGTGACTCCTCGATTAGGTCTTTTGCATCGGTCCAATCCTCTCTAGCTATGACTGCTATATGGTTACATGGATCAGAAGAACAAAAAAAATATTGGTTGCCCTTGATGGCATCAGGCAAAGTAATAGGAGCATTTGCCTTGACAGAGCCTGATCATGGTTCTGACCCAGGTGGAATGAGTACCTACGCGCTTCCTAAAAATGATGGGTGGGTATTAAACGGAGAAAAATTTTGGATCACAAATGCTTCAAAAGCTCATGTCATAATCGTTTGGGCAAAATCTCCTGATGGGATTAAAGCATTTATATTGGAAAGCCCTGTAAAAGGACTTACGGTTGGTGAGATAAAAAATAAACTTTCTCTCAGAATGAGTTCGACTGGTAGCCTTAGTTTCGACAATATTCAACTTGGAAAGGAATCGCTTTTAGAGAAAACAAAAGGCCTGTCTTCTGCTCTTGAATGCTTAAACCATGCGCGATTTGGTATTGCTTGGGGCGTAATGGGTGCAGCACATGCATGTTTGCATGAGGCTTTGAACTATACAAAAAATAGGGTCCAATTCTCAAAGCCAATAGCCGCATACCAGCTAGTTCAAGCAAAATTAGCTGATATGTTTACAGAATTATCAATTGGACAACTCCTTGCTTATCAAATAGCTGATAATAAAAAAGCAGGTACATTGCATCATTCTCAAATTAGTATTGCAAAGTATAGGAACACTCAAGCTGCTTTAGACATTGCTAGAACTTGTAGAGATTTGCTTGGAGCTAGCGGAGTCCTTGATGATTTTGTGACAATCAGGCACATGCTGAACCTTGAAGCGGTTAACACTTACGAAGGCACAAGACATATGCACCAGCTAGCAATTGGTAAGCACGTCACAGGGATTTCAGCCTTTGATGGGTGATTAAATATCTTTCACTTCACGAAAAGACAATTTGCATTCTTAGTAGCTATGGCGCCTTTTTGTGGGCTTCTTGTTATTTTATCTTTGGCTCTATTAGAAACCAAAGGTAACCCTGGAGGATTGGCCGTAAATGAAAGACCAGGCGAGGTAATAGTTAATCAGTTTGGAGCACCTGACTTTTCTTTGGCTTCACTTAACAATGGCCCTACACTCTCTAAATCTTCTTTGTCAGGGAGTTTTGTGTTAATTGATTTTTGGTCCTCTTGGTGCCCTCCATGCAGAGCAGAGGCTGACGTATTAGTGGATGTGTATGGAGAATTTGAAAATCAAGGCATAGAGTTCATTGGAATTGCTGTCTGGGATAGGCCTTCACAAGTACTAAGGCACATAGAAAAATACGATGTTCATTACCCCAACGCATTAGATCTTAAGGGTGAAATTGCTATAAATTTCGGAATCAAAGGGATTCCTGAAAAGTATCTATTAAACCCGAATGGAGACATAATTGGGAAATTTACAGGGCCAACTACTCGGACAGAACTAATAGAATTCATCCAAAGTAAAACTCAGATAGCTCCAAATGGATAACGTTTCAAAAATCAAACAAATTGAAGAAGAAGTTGTACGTTGGTATAACAAGCTTGGTAGAGATTTACCATGGAGAAATACTAATGACCCATATTCTGTTTTAGTTTCTGAGGTAATGCTGCAACAAACGCAAGTGGATCGAGTCATCCCTAAATTCTTGGAGTTTCTTAGCGTATTCCCGAATTTGGAAACTTTATCAAGAGCAACAATCGCTGACGTGATTAAGTGCTGGGAAGGCTTGGGTTATAACCGAAGAGCAGTCAGGCTAAAGCGAATATCAGAAATATTGGTTAAAGGTAATTACGGTGAAATCCCTAATGAACCCGATGAATTAAAACGCTTACCCGGCATCGGGACTTATAGCGCAAATGCTATTGCATGTTTTGCCTATAATAAATCTGTACCTCTTGCTGATACCAATATCTACAGAGTCCTTAGTCGTATTGTATTTGGCGTTACTCCTCCAACAAGATCTGAAATTGACACTCTACTTAATCAGGCATTGCCATTTAAAAGCCCTTCTGATTTCTTTCAAGGACTAATGGACTTGGCCGCAGCTTACTGCAGAGTCAATTCGCCTAAGTGTTCAGAATGCTTTTTATTAAATACTTGCGGTGCTGGGGTTGAATTTTTGAAAGAGACAAAGTTAAACCCCAAGAATTCGGTTCCCTACTATCCACGTCAAAAAAAATTCAAAGGCTCAAGGCGATACTACAGAGGCCTCATAGTTAAATTATTGCGAAAATTAGGAAATGACGAACAAATTGGAATTATTGATTTGGGCGAGATCATGGAATTAGAAACATCGGATAATAGCCAGCAAGAATGGCTTTTAAGTATTTTAGAAGAATTACGTAACGAAGGTCTAATAGATATATCACAAGGGGTGCACTCTATTCGTGTTTCACTCCCATCAATATAAAACGGCTAAGAATTCCTGAACTGGTTTTTTTAACTGTACCCATGGCTCTTTAACCTTTTCCATTTCGGACGAGCTCATTTGCCACCATCGTTGACCATCTGGTCCTAACAGAACACTTTCAAGCCAGAACCCGCCATGCTGACTTGGATAAGTAATGGCTTCATCTGCAATAAAACACTCTGAACCATGTGCTTGCCAGGCTGCTAGTAATTGTCCATTTACTGCCACTGCAACAGCTTCAGTTCGATAAACGAGCCTTTTGTCACCTTCTTTACCCTTAAGCATTTTCAGTAGTATTTCTGTGCGACTCGAATCCGAAGCGCCATCGGGTCCAGTTTGGCGTTTAGTATGTATGCTTGACCACCGAGATCCTAAGGAAGGTATTTCAAGGCCACCGTCACTGGATATTACAGGAACTGAAGCTGATCTTGACCAAATGATTGCTTTTTGAATAGCTACTTCTACATGGCTATCTCCTGCTTCTACAAACTTAGGTACAAGTATTTGACCGGAACCGTCTATTAAGTCTAAAGAAAGGCCTTGAACTAATTCTCTTAGCTTTAGTGATTTCGCAGGGTTCGATGTTCCTAAAATCAATTGGCTCATGTGTCAGCGACCAAACTCACGATCTAAAGTTTTCACGTTAATTTTCATACTTGTAGGCCTTCCGTGAGGACAATGATCTGGATCAGATCTGAACTCCAATAAATGCAAAATGTTTTGCATTTCAGACTGGGTAAGCTTTTGGCCTGCGCGAATTGCGCTATGACACGCTATTGAAGCAGCAACTCCCCATTCTGCTTCGCTAATCTTACGAGCCTTCAGGTCGAAATCTTGGTTTAAAATAGCCATCAACGATTGAGAGGCACTTTCAATATTTAAAACTGAGGGGATTGATCGGAGTATCAAAGTTTCATTGCCAAACCCTTCAATATTGAAGCCATAAGCCTCAAGCAACTCCGATGAATTCAGTGCTGTTTCGGTTTTTTCTTGAGTGGTTTCAATTATTAGAGGATCTAACAGAGGTTGGGATTCAGTTACAGTATTTCGCCATTTTTCTTTCAGGTCATAAAAAATTATCGACTCATGCGCAGCATGTTGGTCCACTATGACTAATCCATCAGGAGCCTCAGCCAAAATGTAAGTAGTGGCTATTTGGCCTAGAGCCTTTAAGTTACCTAACGGTTGATGAAGTTCGTTTTGAATAGTTTCATTTTGCTGGTTTGATCCAGTTTGAACTGTTGAGAAATCAAAAGAAAAATTGGGAGTTAGATATGATGTCCGTTCTCCGTTTGAAGTAACGGTGCTTTGTGTGTGTCGAGATAAGTCCATTAACATTCTACGAAGAGGTTTCTGAATGCTTATAAAAGCATCACTTTCCCTTATAAACCGCATTTCCAATTTATTTGGATGGACGTTCACGTCTATATCTTCGAAGGGAACCTTTAAGTTAATCACGCATACAGGGAAACGGCCTTCCATTAATAAACCTTTGTAAGATTCGACCACAGCAACGGTCAGAAATCGGTTTTGAACAATTCTTCCATTAACAAATATTTTCACGCCTTTTCTGTCATGTTTGTTGTAGGAAGGGAAACTGGAAATGCCTGTAACTGCATATGGGGTGTTCTCTAGATGATGATCAAAATGCGCCATCAGGGACGCGCTTTCGGGGCCATAAATGGACGAAAATGCATCTAGGGTTGAGCCTGTGCCTCCTGTATGCAAAATAAGTTTGCCATCAGACTTAAGTGAAAAGCTAATAGAAGTATTTGATAGGGCAAGGTTTTCTAAAATCTGTTTAATCCGTGCAGTTTCTGCAGCAGCTGATTTCATATACTTTAGACGAGCCGGAGTCTTTGTGAAGAGCGCATCTACAGCGATAGATGTGCCGGGAGCCATGCCTTTTGAACCACGTTCGGATACTTCTGTTGAAGAAGACCTGATAAATGCTCCGTCTCCTCCTTGAACACGGCTAGCTAAATTAACGTTAGATACAGCTGCAATACTTGCTAAGGCTTCGCCTCTAAACCCCAGAGTTGTAAGGGACTCTAAATCTGAAATGCGGGATAGTTTGCTTGTTGCGTGTCTACTTAACGCAAGCTCCAAATCTTCTGGTGGTATCCCCTCTCCATTATCAGTTACGCGTATTAGTTCCAACCCGCCTTGGAGAATTTCAACATCAACTATAGAAGCACCAGAATCTATTGAATTCTCTACAAGTTCTTTTACAGCAGACGCTGGCCTTTCTATGACCTCCCCGGCGGCAATGGCGCTTGCTACAAATTTTTCTAGTTTTTTTATTCCGTTCATTTAATAGTCAAATACCAGTGTTAATCATGCTAAGTTTACTCAAAATTAATAATACCAAAGCTTCATCTTCAAATTAACAGAAATCCACGTTATAAGAAAGAATAGACGAATCTTTTTTACTGCATTTTGAATTGAGACTTGAGAGCTAATTAGCTAGTATTCAATATTATGGACGATTACGTGTTGTTGTTAATTCGGTGGTTTCATACTATCGCGGCAGTTGTGTGGATTGGTGGAGGGATATTCTATTGGATTATTCTTACACCGGTACTCCATTTGAGTAACAGTCCCCCTAGCCTTTCTAGCAAGGTTTCATACGAATTTAATAGGCTTGTTAAATTAGCTATTTGGGTTTTAGTAATAACGGGTGCAATTTTGCTAACAACCCGACTTACAGAGGAAGTTGCATCGCCTGAGTATGTTGTGATTTTGGCTGTTAAAATTGCTTTGGCTTTCCTAATGTTCTTTCTTGTATTTTCGATGCGCAAAAAAAACCACCTCACTAACTTGACTAAATCAACTGCACCAGCCGTTATAACTCATAAATTCATCCCCAAACCACTACTGGTAACTGGGTTGGGAATAATTGTGTTCTTCCTTTCAGAAGTACTTCAATTGATAGTTGAGAAAGGGCTGGTAAACTAAGGGTATGAAGCACCAATTACTTTCGATTCTGGTTTGCCCGGAAGATAAAGCTGAATTGACAGTATCAATTTCAGCAGAGAATGATGTGGAGATACTTTCAGGTACGCTGACATGCAGTATTTGTAATGCTGCATACCCCATCGATGATGGTATTCCGAACTTATTACCACAGAGTATTCGACAAGCGCAAACTGAGTGATAACTAATGAATTGGGTTAGGTAGTTGCCCTAAAATTGTCTCAATCCATTGGGCCACACCGAGTAGCGCTTCTTCTTCAAACGGCTTGCCTATTACCTGAATAGACAAGGGTAAACCTTCGGCAGAAAGCCCTGATGGCAAGGCAATGCTTGGAAAACCAGTAAAACTCCAGGGGCTTTGAAACCTAGTGTCTCCAGTACGTCTTAGGTCGTTAGGTGGTAAACCACTAGCTGTTGGTGAAACCAAAACATCAAAGTGATTTAAGGCTTCAAGTGCCACTTTCTGCATTTCAGCTCTGTAGCTCAGGGCTCTTATATAGTCCATCGCAGTGTGAGGAAATCCCGATCTAATATACTCAAGGGTAATTGCCTTGTACTTGTCTGCATGCTCTTTGTAGAGAGGCTCATGCCATTCTGCCATCTCAGATTGCTGTACTACTCTTTGGGCTTTATATCCTTTGGGGAAATCTAGGCTTAATGACAAATCTTCGACAATTGCACCATTTTTTGCTAAAAGCTGTAAGTTAGATAAAGTTGATTCCTTCACTTGCTTTTCAGACTCTTCCATAAAATAGTCATGTAACAACCCAATTCTCGGTTTGGGCGTGCTGATAATCTGGGTTTTTAAAGGTTCAAATAATTCAGCTTTTGCTGAACTCTGTTTGTCATGGTAGTCGAAGCCAGCAATCGCTTGAAGAACTACCCAAGCATCATTAACAGACCTACAAAGAATCCCGACTGTATCACAGCTTTGAGATTGAGGAACAACACCGGTTCTGCTTACAAGTCCGAACGTGGGTTTCAGCCCTACAATACCGTTGTAAGCTGCGGGTCGTAACACTGAACCTACAGTTTGAGTTCCAAGGGCATAAGGTAACATTCGCGAAGCCACTGCAACTGCAGATCCTGTACTTGAGCCACCAGGAGTATGGTGAACACTCCAGGGATTTATGGTACTCGGGGGATGGCCGTCTGCAAATTCAGTAGTAACTGTTTTCCCAAGTAACACTCCACCGTTATCTTCAAGTAGACCAACTACGTGACAGTTTTCATTGGGGATGCGGCCTCTATAAATTTCAGAACCTGCTTCAGTTAAAATCCCCTTAGTATCAAATATGTCCTTAACTCCGTAAGGAATACCGTTTAGTTTTTTGTGATTTACCAACGTCTTGCGGTGTTTGTCTGAATTTTTAGCCTGTTGAAGTGCATGATCGAATGTTAATAACGCAAAAGCGCCAAGCTTAGGCTCAACTTTCTCAATATAAGCTATGAATGAATGGGTTAATTCAACGGAGGAAACCGCACCCTTATATAAAAGGTTCGAAAGTTCGAGTACGTTAAGTTCATTAAGGTTTTGTTCCATTAACTCAGTTTCCTCAGCCTGTAAAGTTTATTTTTTAGGTGTAATCAACTGCCAAAGATTATCAAGCGTAGCTTCATTTTCCACTTGCCATATCAAGTCGATTAAAGCGGCTGAACTATCAATTCCCAATACAGTAGAAAACAGATCGTGCGATTTGTATTCGACTTCATCTTTGGTCATTGGGTTGCCAGTAGTGCCTCTGACTGCAGAAACGTGTTTTTCAAGCATACGGCCATCTTTCAGCCTTACAGTAACTGTAGCTGGCCTTTGTGCCTCAAGTTTTTCGAATTCAGGATTACCAGAAAGGTGAATCAAATTCATCAATGCCTGTACATCAGGCGCGGCTAGCCTTTCATAAGAATGAGTAGCTTCAAATGATAAAGCACCACCGTCGAGAATTATGACAGCTAGCGCATATTGCAAATTTACATCGGGCATAGTACGTGCGTTGACAATCTTGGCCCCTAAGGGTGGAAGCAGTACATCTATTCGATCAATATTGTCAGCAGTAAAGCCAAACTCTTTGACAAGTTGAACCATGGCTTCAGCTCCAGCTTGAATGGGCGAGCCAACAGAGAATTTCTTAATGTTTGTGATGCTGATTTCGTAATGCGAACCTAGTGTATCAACCCATTCTGAAAGTAAAGCGGGGTCCGTGCAGAAAGTATCCAGAAAATTGAAATCTCCTGTGAAAGCGTTTTCTTCTCCAGTCATCCCTGATTGAACAAACATTGCAGAGGTAACACCATTTCTTGCCCCTACCCCACCAAACACAAATGCTTTTTCTATGTGCTCAGGGTCCCTTTCCCATGTGATCACACCTGAAGCTTGTTGGACCGTGTACGCAAGAGCATGACGGCAACCTCTTTCATCTAAGCCAGCTAAGGAACTGGCTGCAGCTGTTGCACCAAACATTGGGCCTATAGCATGTGTCGCATGCCCGTGCATTCCACGAGAATTGATTCCCCCCATGGCCCTCCCTATTCTGCTACTTATGTCATAACCCAAAGCTATTGAACGGAGTAACTGTTCCCCTGAACACCTCTCACGTTCAGCTACTGCAAGAGCCGCGGGTATAATTGCACAACCAGGATGCGTTAGTGAGGGAGCATGCGAATCATCAGTTTCATTAGAGTGAGCAAGCATAGCGTTGACCATAGCCGCATTCGTAGCAGTACTCTTGAAGGATGTGCAAGCAATGGTGGCTTCAGGAGTTCCTCCCTGAGAAATAATGTACTTGATTGCGGCTTTTCCTGGCTTTAACTCACTACCGGTAACAATAGCTGCGAGTGTATCCATTAAATGGAATTTAGTTTTTAAGTGAACTTCAGAAGACAGCGGATTGTTCAATGCTTCTGATGTGTACTTTGCCATTTTAGGTAATATTTTCTCAGTCATGATAATTCCTATGTTGAGCGGCCCTGAACGCCGGGTCCCATCTCTGTTATTGAAACTAGCTCTGGCCTTGACCAGCCACGGTTGCCGAATAGAGGTTCATTAGAGAGCCCTGAGCCATCACTGCCGATGCTTTGTAATCTATCGTGCATTGATAGGTTCATAGAAATCATTACTTCTGCAGCAAGTTCTGATTCTAGCCGTGCTAGCACAGTGCTGTTTGTTGTGTCATGAATTAGGTTAATTTGTTCAGTGGGATCATTTTCCATATCGAATAAAGCATAATCACCCGTGTTGTATTTATGCAGTTTCCACCTTCCATCAAAATTCATCCATCCATGCCGCAGCATTCCGAATATTCTCTCACGCTTATTGCCTTCTTTAGTCGATTGAAGGGAATTTGAATCAAAATAAGAAGGTATCTGGACGTTTGCTGCATTAAGTATAGTCGCTGTTATATCACGAAGTTCTACAAGCTCAGATGTAGTTTCTCCAGATTCAAAACCAGGACCAGATATTATCATTGGTATTCTTATAGCACCTTCATAAAACGCACCTTTTCCAATAAGGTCGTGATCACCTAGCCAATCGCCATGGTCTGAAGCAAAAATAACCAAAGTATTGTCCAGTACACCTTTTTTCCGTAACGATTCGAGAATTTCACCCACTTCAAAATCTATTTGTTTAACTAAACCTGCATAATGCGCTCGTATCTTCTTCTTGCTCCACTCTGGGAAATCTGAATAATCAACCCCATTCCAAGGTTGTTTATTCCCTTGGATATTTGCTTTTCTAATAGAAGGAGTGTTCATTGGGGCTGCAGGAATAGAATCTGGCATATCATCTGGGTCGTACTTGACGCTAAAGTCTTCAGCAGGATCGTAAGGGCAATGCGGGCCCGGAAACCCAACCATCATGACAAAAGGTTTTTCAGGCTTTTGCTTTTCAATAAATGCACAAGCAGATTGCCCTACAAAACGATCTACAGAGTGACTCCAAGGCACCAAACTTATAATTGCTCCTTTATTTTCATGGTATCCGTCATGCTCATCACCTCGGTATTTTCTATATCCACTGGCTTCTAAAAATTCAGCGTAGTCATCTTTAATGTAAGGCCACCTTTTATCTTCAGCGATAACCCGTTCGTGAAAACCGAGCAAAGAGTCCCACGGGTAAAAATGCATTTTTCCTATTGCCGTGGTTTTATAACCATCATCTGCCAAGAGTTCAGGCCATGTTGAGAACCCGGCTGATTTGTAATTCGGTCTAAGGAAATGAAAATTGTCAGTCACTCCATGTTTAATTGCATTGATACCAAGCAGTAGGGAAGTACGTGCAGGCACACAAAGTGGAGACGCGGAATAGGCGTTTTGGTATTTGACACCATTGTCTGCAATTGAATCAATGTTTGGTGTGCTAATGAACTTTGCTCCATAAGTTGACAAAAAGTCATACCGTAGCTGGTCAGGAAATAAAAATACAATGTTTGGGCGCTGCATGTTGATACCCCATGGAAATTGCGGTGACGCTAAGACTACGAAAAATATAGGGTTTAGTATATTGTAATTTGATATAGAAATTGATTAACCAGAAGGGAACACATGAAAATAACTTCAGTCAGATCTTACCCTGTTATGACTTGGCGACCTCATTTATTCGTAATAGTTGAGACAGATGAAGGCATTCATGGAGTAGGTGAAGCAGGCCTAACTTGGCAAGAAATGGCTGTTCATGCATCAATCAACCGTTTGTCTTCGTTGATTATTGGCCAGGACCCAATGCGAACTCAACATCTCTGGCAGCTGATGTTTAGATCGGGGTTCTTTCCAGCTGACTCAGTTGGCTGCGCTGCAATTTCGGCTATTGATATTGCATTATGGGATATAAAAGGCAAAGCGCTAAACCAACCTGTATATAACCTATTGGGGGGGTTGGTTCGCGAAAAGATCGCTTGCTATCCCCATAACCAGGCATCTGCAAATGATGATGATCTAGATAGCCTTTTAGAAAGTTGTAAGAAAACTTGGAATGCAGGCTGGAAGTTTGTTCGTTGGGGTATGCCAATCATTGACCCTGCCGCCGTAAATGGAGCAAAGTCTGTTCGAGAAAGCATCAAACAAATAGCTGCTATTCGCGAAACACTAGGAGATGAAGTAGAAATTTGTATTGACGTCCACACTCGATTGGAAATTCCAGATGCAATTCGCTTTTGCCGTGAAGTAGAGGAACTAAGACCCTTTTTCATAGAAGACGCTCTCAGATCCGAAAGCCCTGAAGCTTATAGGCTATTGAGAAAGCACGTTAATGTTCCAATAGCAGCGGGAGAGCAATGGAGCACAAAATGGGGGTTTCGGGCAGCAATTGAAGAAGAATTAATAGATTATGTGCGCATGGATTTGTGTTTAGTAGGAGGAATCAGTGAGGCAATGACAATAGCTAGGTGGGCCGAAGCACATTACATTAATATCGCACCACATAATCCTTTGGGGCCGATCAGCACTGCTGCAGCTGCGCATGTTTGTTTTGCATCTAGCAACCTTGGTGTCTTGGAAATGGCCAGGCAACCGGGCACAGTTTTAACCGATATTTTCCCTACCCAAACACTTTTTGATTCAGGTCATGTTATTCCTTCTAATCAGCCAGGTCTTGGAGTCACACTTGATGAAAGTGTGTTGGCTAAATATCCCTTGCCTACTGACGGATTTGCACCAAAATTAACAAAAGCAGATGGGTCTATTGCAAATTGGTAATATATTTCAAATTTCTCATAGCTGCGTAAGCGAATGTTATTTAAGGCGTTTCAGCCCTTTCGTTACCGTGATTATCGCCTCTTTTGGATAGCAGGAGCATTTTCAAACATAGGAATGTGGGCATTAGTTGCAGGTAGGCTGTGGCTGATGCATGACTTAACAAGTTCAGCTTTTATGCTCGGACTAGTTACTCTTTCAAGCCTAGGCCCCTTGTTGTTACTGACGCTCCTCGGTGGTGTGGTTGCGGATAATACAAATCGATTAAGGTTAGTAATCATTACAAGATCAGGTTTTTCTATTCTTGCATTTTTAACTTGCCTTTTGGTGATCTCCGGTAGCATCACTCCGTTATATTTGATTCTCATATCCGTTCTTACAGGAGTACTTCTTGCTTTTGATCTTCCATCTAGACAGGCCATGCTTGTCGGCTTGGTTCCAAAGGAACAATTAGTTAATGCGGTTGCTGTATATTCGATCGTAACCGCCGGTTCAGCCATCATCGGCCCTAGCCTTTTTGCTCCGTTTGTAAATTCCTGGGGAATTGAAAGTTTGTTTGGGTTAATAGCCTTAATGTACGCTTTGACTGTACTTCTTTTATCGCTAATTAAAACTAACCACATTGCCAAAAACCACAAATCTAATACTGCTTTAAGCAAGGGAATCTCTGATGGTATTAAATATGCATTTCAACATACGAATATTCGCCTTATCTTGCTTACAGGTATCGGTGTTGGGATGTTCGGTCTTTCATTCGAAACGCTTTTGCCAATATTCGCAGAGGAAGTTTTTTCTGGTGACGTATATGCCTATGGTTCCTTGCTTCTATCGATAGGTATTGGCGGAACTCTCGGAACATTAATACTTTCCGTATTAGTTGGCAGGACCAATATCCTACCTATTCATTACATTTCAGGAACCGGCCTCGCTGTATTTTTGATAATTTTTTCTTTAACCGAGTACTTGCAATATGCCTACTACGCTATCGGACTTATCGGAATGTGTAGTGTTATTTTCCTTACATCAAACAGCACAATCATTCAAACTTTGGTTGATGATGAATACAGAGGCCGGGTCATGAGCTTTCACCAACTCACATGGGGTTCTACTGCGCTGGGTGGCTTTATAGTTGGAGCTCTTGCTCAATCAACCAATGCTCCATTTTCAGTAAAAGTCGCGGGGGTTTTTGTATTAGTGATTATCCTCAGTTCACTCATGGCAAGGATACGTGCTCGTGCAAAGTAATAACCCTAAGGCGCGGCACGAGCTTTATTTTAACGAGGTCAAATGCTAAATATAAGCCAAATCGGAATTCTCACTCCCGTCCTATGGGAAGACGGCCAAAACTCTGGAACATCCATGACGGAATTCTTTGAAACTGCTGAAAAGCTTGGCTTTGGTTCTATTTGGGTGCCTGATCGATTGATATCTCCCGGACCTGCATTCCCTCACCCTCTGGTACTGTTGTCTATGGCTGCAGCAGTCACAACTAAAATTATGCTGGGCACTTCAGTTTTGATCGCATCTATAAGACATCCTTTAGATGTGTTACAGCAGGTTGCATCAATTGATTCGCTTAGCCAAGGGCGAGTGATTTTAGGTTTAGGAATGGGAGGTAGGGCTAATGAATTCCGTTCAATGGGAATATCACAATCTGACCGCCTTGGTCGATTCTTAGAATCGGTCAAACTATATAAAACCCTTTTGAACGACCAAGGGGAAACCATTCCTGGGAAACACTTTAATATTCAGTCTTTCAGCGTTCATCCAAAACCTAAGCGACCTATTCCTATCTTGTTTGGTGCGAGAGCAGAAAGGGCTATTACGCGTACTGGCCAAATCAGTGACGGGTGGATACAAGGTGGAGCGGGAAGCCCTGAAGAATTTTCTACTAATTGGCAGAAAGTTACACAGGCGGCTTACGATTCGGGCAAAGACCCTTCAAAGCTACTCAACGGTAAGCTTATCTATGTAAATGTAGAAAAAAATGTACGTAAAGCAAGAGAAGAGATAATGACTCAAGTTCATGGTTATTACGGCAGTGAACTTGGAAAAGAACAAGTTTTTGCAGTTGGCTCAGCAGAACAAATAGCTAGCAAAATTAGAGATTATATGAAAGTGGGACTCCAGACACCGATGCTGGGGTTACCACAACCGAACATTGAAAAACTCAGCTTTATTGCAGAAGAAGTAGTTCCTCTAATTTAAAATTCAATAATTATTTTAATAAACGCTTTGTTTCTTCGTTGAATGGGTAGTATTTTCCTGGAGATACATCTTCAACTTCTAATTGCTGCTTAATGGAGGCCTCTAGAAGTTCGTGATATCGAGCTCCCTCTATGACTTCACCAATTAAATCTTTAGGAATCACAACCACTCCTCCATCATCAGCTGTAATGTAATCACCGGGCATGACCAGAACACCACCACATTGGACATTCACTTGAAAGTCTGTGGGGAGAATATGTGAAGGCATTGTCATGTTCGTTTCTTGTGAGGCGAAAATGCCGATCCCCATTTTCTGTAAAGACTCCAAATCACGAACACCGCCATCGGTAACTACGCCAGCAGCGTTTCTTTTGGCCAAACGAGAAAGTTTAATATCACCGGCTGCAGATGGAGCGCCCGATCGCATTGTATCCATTATTAGAACATCGTTGTCATTGCAAAGCTCGATAGCCTGATATTCCGCGCTATTTATTCCGCCAATGACTTTTGACCTTAAATCTGGCCGTGAAGGGACAAACCTGATTGTAACAGCCCTCCCCACAAGCTTTTGACCCTTAATCAAAGAAAAAACACCAACCATTTGCGTGTTTGTATAGCCCATGGAATCTAGAACATCCAGGCAAGCAGCTGAGGGAATTGTTTTAAGCGCCTCTATAAGTTCAAAATCAGTGTCCATACTTAAGCTTCTGCCGGAGCCCAACCCCATGGATGGGGCCCCCAATCCAACGAAACCATCTCACCCTTATTGATTGTATGCACAGGAACTAGCGCGTCCTCACCTGTGAATGGATTACCCTGTGCGTCTTCAAATTTCCATTTACCTTTATAGTGTGAAATTATCGAAATGTCTGCATCATTTCCAATTGTAAGAGAACCGATACTATTAGCCATCTTCACAGCCTTAGCGGGTGCAGCTGTCACCATTTCAATTACCTGTTCAAGTGAATACCCGACAGCCATAAACTTTGACATTGTTTCAGTTAAACCATGTATCGGCCCCTTGCGTCCATTGAGAGTGAGATCAGTACTGATTGTGTGAGGATGGAAATCCTGGTTTGAGATCATCTTTGCAACTTCAAAATTAAAGTTACTGCGGCCGTGAGCAGGGTCAAATATCACCCCATTAGCTTCTGCTTCCCTTAATTCCGGAAGGACTTTTCCATTATCATCCAAAACACCACCTGGAACTGAAGTGCAGATATGAGTGATTATGTCACCTTCCTCGAGCGTTTTAAGGACATGACGTGTCAACTTCTGCGCGTTGCTATCAAACCCAATCAAATCACCTATATGGATCATAAGCGGTAATTTTGATTCACGAGCAGTCTCCTTGGCTAGGCTGACTAACTCATAACCCAAATCGCCTACAGCTGGGCCAACCAACCTGAGCTTTACACCTTGAATTAAGTCTCGGTGGTCATTTGCAAGTTGAATAGTTGCATCTTGATCTACATCTTCAAGCGTATATATTTCTGGTTTTCGTAGCGCCTGTCCGGGTATTCCAAACTTTCCTATATTGAGCATGGAAAGAATACGGGTCTTCGATTTACCCGCAACATGGTGAAGATGGACTCCAAAGTTCCACGCTCCTACTGTACCTGCATCTAAGACTGTGGTAACGCCAGAACTCACGCCAGCAAGATCTGGAGGGCCGGCTATTTCATTCACTCCAGGAGTTGCTGCTCCTTGAATAATATGAACATGAAGATCAATCATTCCGGGAATTACCAATTCACCGTTCAGTTGCATGGTTTTCTTTGGACTGTCATCCTCAAGGTTTGAACCTATTGCTGCTATCAACCCATTAGTAATGCCAACGTCTAGCTTCCCATCTATTCCTGAGGCCGGATCAAAAACACGGCCTCCTTTAATCAAAAGATCAAACATTATTCCTCCAAAATACCAATCGCTCTAAGACATCATCTATCATGGGTCAAGGTTTTGCACACATTTTGCAATTGACAGGCCCACAGAGTGTGTATAATGGCACCAGATGAGGCCATTACAACAGTTCATATCGCAAATGTAATGGCAAGGAGGCACATTATGGGAGAAGTCCTTGGTATTGGTGTAACTCACTATCCACCATTTATGAGTGGCAAGCCCGAAAGCTATGCTGGGATTTTGAAAGGAATAATGCGTAGTCCAAACGTACCTGACGAAATGAAAGACCCTGCGAACTGGCCTTCAGGGATGCAAGATGAATGGAACAATGAGCTTGAGAGAGCTGAAGAGCACCAGTCTCAACACAGAGAGGCGTTTTTAAAAGTCCGAGCCGCTATTGACGAATTTAAGCCTGATGCAGTATTTGTCTTTGGAGATGACCAGTACGAGAACTTTAAAGAAACAATCATTCCTCCGTTTAACATATTTTGCGCACCTGATTTTCCTTCAAAACCTTTTAGGTCTGAGCAAAACTTGTGGGGTATTGATCCTGAAGAAGTTGTCAACTACAAAGGCGCAAGTAATTTGGCTAAGGAAGTAGCAAATGAGCTCGTCGAAAGACACTTCCCCGTACCTTATTCATACACCCCTAGTACTCTTCATTGGGATCGCGGTCTTAGTCATGCTTTTATTAATGGTTTGACATACTTGGACTGGGATCATGATAACGAGTGGACATACCCTACTATTCCAGTGGCAGTTAACTGCTATGGCAAGGTTGTCATATCGAATAGGGGTGGTTCTGCAAATATTCAGGACACGAGAACTGACGAAGAGAAAGATGTACTTATTGATTTCCCGGGTCCTCAAGGGCCAACTCCTAGATCTTGCTTCGAATTGGGCGACCATTTGCGCAAAATTTTGGAGGAAATGCCAGGTAGATATGTAATCATGGCTTCCTCAGGTTGGTCGCACGCATTTTTGACTACTAAACACCATTGGCTCTGGCCTGACCGTGACTTTGATAGAGCTAGGTTCGAAGAGCTCAGGGCTGGTGAGCAGTTTAAATGGGAAAACCTCAATAACGAGGAAATTGATGACGCAGGCGATGCGGAATTTAAAAACTGGATTTGTTTGGCAGGGTCTATGAAGGACAGAACTCCAGAGATTGTTGACTACATGGAGACATGGATTTTTAATTCACAAAAGTGTTTTGCCATATTCCGACCATAAATATATGAACTGAGAGGAGTCTGAACGGCTCCTCTCAGTAATATTTCATTGAGAAAACCACTTATACGCTCTATTGCGTGACCATTCACCTATCACTATCCTAACTCATTCCTAAGTTAACCATTTCCGGATACTCTGGATTGATTGATAAATGCAAGTCGCGTTACTTATTTTTGAAATTGCGCTGTAAATATTTATGCACAGACTGAATGTATTGAAGAAACATAAAGGCTCTAGCTTAGACCCACTGAGGTTGTTATTTTTCTGGTTACCTGTTGCAGTTGCTTTGGTGTTAGCATCGATTACCCCCATCTACTTGGTACATAGGTCCATTAGTGGGTATTCAAGCTTTTTTGACCTCGTATTTGATATTAAAACACTATCGATCTTATTCAGGACTTTTATATTAATCTTGCTGGTCACTGTCTCTTCTATTGCTATCGCTTTACCTCTGGCGTGGCTGACAGAGCGAACTGATTTACCTGCTAAGAGAATTTTTAGAGTTTTGACAGCACTGCCGTTGGTTATACCTAGTTACGTTTTTGCACTAGTGGTCGTTATATTTTTAGGACCTAAAGGAACCTTGCAGGGCTTATTGGAGCCAATGGGTGTTTCGAGAATACCTGAAATATATGGCTTGCCAGGCGCTGTGATATCCCTGACTTTGATTACTTATCCTTATGTGCTACTGCCAGTCAGAGCATATTTATCTAGGATGGATCAATCTTTAGAAGAAGCAGCTAAAAGCCTTGGCTATTCAGGGATTAAACTCTTTGTTACTGTGACCTTACCCCTACTTAAGCCAGCACTATTTGCAGGCTCATTGCTTGTTGCTCTTTATACGCTCAGCGACTTCGGGGCTGTTTCACTCATGCGATATCAGACATTTACGTGGGCTATATATATTCAGTACCAAAGCACCTTCAACAACTCTGTAGCAGCTATGCTTTCTTTGGTGCTCGTCTGCTTAGCTGTTGCAACTCTAATTTTGTTTAGCGTTGCAGACAAGAAAAATGGGTACTACCGGTCAAACCCTGGAGTTTCTAAAGACCCGCTTCTAGTAAAACTGGGATCGTGGAAACCTGTCTCCGTAGCCTTCGTGCTTTTTACCATCAGCATCTCTTTGCTCTTGCCTCTAGCTGTTTTGTGTTACTGGGCAATTAGAGGCCTACTAGCGGGAGAAATATTAAGCTCACTGTGGGTTCCCGCTTTGAACTCAATAACAGTTTCCCTCTTGGCTGCGGTAATAAGCATATTCATCGCTGTGCCTTTAGCGTACTTGTCATTAAGGAATAGAACTCGTTTCATCAGCTTTTTGAATCAGTCAACTTATATTGGATTTGCCTTGCCAGGAATCGTGGTTGCCTTAGCTTTTGTATATTTTGTTTCTGCATATGCAAAACCTCTTTACCAAACCCTTGCAGTACTTCTGCTTGCCTATGTTGTGCTTTTCGTCTCAACTGCAATTGGTTCCATACAGTCAGTCCTGAGGCAGGTTAATCCAAATTTAGAAGATGCCGCATTTGGGCTTGGAAGAACTCCCTTCAGCGTTCTTTTCTCTATAACAATTCCATTAATATGGAAAGGAGTTTTAGCCGGGGCAGGTCTAGTTTTCCTTCTTACTATGAAAGAATTACCTGCTACTTTGGTACTGAGCCCAATCGGTTTCACATCATTGTCTGCAGTTATTTGGTCGGCGTCTGAAGAAGCTTTCTTTGCAAGAGCCGCAGCACCTGCATTATTACTCGTTTTACTTTCTTCAGTTCCTCTTGCAATCTTTGAGATTAAAAATCCTAAGAGTTGACGCTTACTCAGAAAGAAACGTACCTACAATTGAATTGAACTCTTGATGTTCATCAAGATATGGCCGAAAACCAGAATCAGTAAAACAATAATATTGGGCGCTTGGGATCAGTGTAACAAGATACTCCGCTAGATCCACAGGCGTAATTTCGTTTTGGTTGGATCCGACTACCAGCACCTTCGCTTTAATTAACCCAAGCTCTTCTTCGCTTAGCATTAACTCATCAGGGAAAAGCATCCCACCATCACTGTTCAGTAGTTTTAAAGATGGATGTTTTTGACTACGGCTTGAAAGCATCCATCTTAAAGTTTGATTGGTCCATGAAATATCCAAGCTGGCTAGAAGCGGATTCCATTTGATTCCAGCCGTGGAAGAAAGAACTAGTTTGTTGACCATATTTTCATGAAGACCAGATACTTTTAGTGCTAACCATGCACCAAGGCCCTGGCCAATTATGTGCACCTCTTGTAACGATTGATGGGATATAAAAGATAAGATTTGGTCCAAAAGCAAGGAAGGCTTTACACCGTCCTTGCTCACAAGCATCTGGTTACTTGTGGCGTGTTCATAAAAATCAAAGGCATAAACCTTGTAACCATAATTTGCTATGGCTTCTATATTCTTAATGTATGTGTCTGCACAATCCATAAACCCGGGGAAAAGCAAGACAGGGAACCCTGAGCCGGACTGAAACAGCCTGGTATCAGAATTTAAAGCTGAGGATTCTATTAACGCAGACAGGAGGTTACCTTTTTAGCAAATTATAGCTTCGAAGCGTTGGGCCAGTCGCGGAACCAGCGGCATTCAGATTGGTGCCCGTGCCACCCATTATCAGAACAAGAACAAGGCGCCTCGGCTATGCGCTCGTAGCCCAAGGCCATCAAGTAGTTTTCGAAGCCGTACCAAAATCCCTGACCTTCATCAATAGAAGTGAAACCAGCAAATTCGGCATCTACCACTTCATTCACTGTTGGGGATAGAGCATATTTAGGCTGTTTCAGCATAAAAATTACCTTTCATATTGACTCTAAGCCTTCTTAGCAAAGCGCCGACTCACTAGTCCGTAAAGAACGACTACGGCTACCGCTACAATAGCCATAATTTCCCATAGGGGATCTCTAGTTGATAGGTAAGTAAATGTCCATATAGGAGTGGTCATACCGATTATACGGATAGGCCAATTATGTCGAACGATAAAGTATCCAGCCAGTCCTGCCTGACCTATAACTATTGTCACTGCAGTCAAGGCAAATATGTGGAAAAACGTACTGCTGAATCCATCCACTAAAAGCAATTCAGGTCCAAAAAACAATAAGAACGGTAAGTACATTGCGCCGCCAGCGAATTTAGTTGCTTCAATGCTCGCTTTTAAGTAATTAGCCCCGGCCATTTGGCCCGTTACAAGCACCGTCGAAGCTACTGGAGGATTAATGTTTGGGAAAACAAGGGCTGTGTAATACATGACATAATGTGCAACTATCATTTCAGCATCCAACCTAACTAAGGCTGGAGCAAGCAGCACTGCTGTTATTACGTAAACAGGCAGTGGAGGAAGCCCTAAGCCTAAGAAATAAGAAGCTACAATGGCAATAAAGAGAGTTAGCACTAACGATCCCTGCCCCCAATCAGCCATTTGGGATGCTACTCGCAAACCCAGACCAGTTTGTGTTATTGCGCTAAGCATCACGTCTAGAGTTGCAGCAGCCATGGCGATACCGGAGGCCAGTATTGCAGCCTGAACTACATTACGGCGAGCGTTCTTCCATTCCTCTTGCGCCTGAACAATTCCAGCTCTAGATAATAGGTAAAAGAAAGCCCACAAACCAAGAGTGACAATTAGTGTCCAGAAAACAGCGAGTTGGATTGATAGGCGCTGAACTAACAAATAAATTAGTACACCCATCGGAATAACGAGCTGAGTCATTTGCATTAAGAATGCTTGTCTGGGTATAACAGGAATTTCAGATTCGACTTCCATTACAATTTGGTCTCGCTGTGCTGAAAAGACGATGTATGTAGCGAGTCCCAAATAGAACAAAACTGCAGGTATAGCAGTGATGATAATTATGTCGAAGTAAGTTTTGCCTACAAAGTCTGCCATAATGAAAGCAGCAGCTCCCAGAATAGGGGGGGTTATTCCACCAGCAACTGAAGCAACAGCTTCAATTGCTGCAGCCTTTTCTGAAGTATAGCCAGCCCTTTTCATCATTGGGATTGTCACCACACCAGTGATCCCCGCATTGGCCGCGCCACCACCTGTGAAAGTAGCAACTGTGCTAGAGCTTAAAACAGCTACAAGCCCAGGCCCTCCAGATACACGTTTGGTAATGCCACGTGAAATAGTCCAAACAAAGCCAATTCCGCCTGAAGATTGAAGGATCGATCCCATTATCAAGAGCATGAACAAGAAGCTAAACGAAAAGTTAATGATTGTGCCACCTACTGCCTGAAAAGCAAGTAGCGAAGTAGCACGTCCAAATGTAGTGTCTGCTGTACGAAGAACATCAGGTAGCCAAGAGGCATTACCTGTGTAAGTGTAAAAAGCAAATAAGCCGGCAGTTACAGCAAAAACTGGTCCGAACATAATCCATGAATAGTAAAACGTAACAATCATCAAAAGCATCATGAACACGACCTGTGGTCCAGATGCAAACCCTAGCTTAGCAAGGATTTCATGTTGGGCGGTATATATGTAAAGCAGTGCTCCCCAAGCAGCTAACTGAACAATAACTATCCATACCAAACGAACTTTAGTTGGGTTCCTTCGAATGAATGCCATAGAAATGATGAAGGTAGTCAGACCTAAGTGAATTAGAGGTCCTGTTATGAGGCCGATCATGGTCCATACGTTGTACATAGAGAGAAGCACAGTTGCGACTGCCGCAACAAAAATGGTCCAAGTCATCAACTCTCTAAGCTTAGTGTTCTCTACTTGAAGAACTTGCGCTGCTTCTTGTTCTGTAGCTTCTTCCATGATCCACCTTTTTAGTTAATCAGAAATGCTAGCGTAGAGGGGCAACAGAGTGCCCCTCTACGAAAAACTCAGGATGCAAGACTCTTTTTAGAGACAGGCAACCTTACCATGACCCTCAGCTTTGGCAATCTTCTGCTGAGCTTCGTGGCCTGCCACACCATAAGCAATTCCTTCTTCATCATAAAGTTGAACTGCGCCTGGGTGGAACCATTCTCCGCCAACAACCATGTTCGCCATTTCGTTCTCTAAGTACACACCATTCTTGTGGAAATCTTTGTACTCGTAACGATGGTCATAAATTGTTCGCATGAGTTGATAAACAACCTCTTGTGGAACCTGTGGTGCAGCCATGTATCCAGGCGTGTAGGCAACATAGTTGACTTTAGTCTGAACAGGCTGGTAATCCAAGTTCAATTTCTCTTCAAATGCACCAGGGCAAACAGCGTTAGGTACCATTGGGATACCGCTTTCTTCTCTGGCTTTGGCGAAGAGCTCTTCACTACCATGGTTCAACAGATACGCTCCACGAGTCTGCATTGGCTCTGCTGCGCTTGAGGTGGTCCACTGGTCAATAATACCTATTGAAACACAGTCGATCCTTCCGTCAATGTAAGCAGCACGTGCCTGGCTTGATGAAGCAGTCGTCTGTACGTCTACGTCATCCCACATACCAGCAGCTTTAGCAAGAGCTTCTACCAGTACGTAGATTCCTCCACCAGGAGCACCCATCGCAACCTTTTTACCAGCAAGGTCCGTAATTTCCTTAATCTCTGGGTCAGCGCAAACTACACCAACCGAAGAGTTAGGAGCATAGTTGAAAAGAGCCAATGGAGGCTCAATTGGCCCAGAGAGTGGTGCTAGACCTGCAGTGTACCTACCGATGTCATTCTGGTTAGCTGAGAGCAGCGTGTAAGGTCGTTTGTCAGGCTGTTGCTCATAGGTCAACATTCCTTCAGGACCATTCTGCTCAATAGCTCTAACTCTTACCCAAGGGTGGTTCTTGTTGATGATCTCACCAGTTCCCACACCCAAAGCATAAGAAGACGAACCTTGTCCGCCTACCCATATAGTTAGCTCATACGGCTCGTCACCCAGGGCTGGTGGTAACGGCGTTGGCGTCGCAGCAGGTGCAGCAGCAGCAGGTGCAGCAGCAGCAGGTGCAGCAGGCGCAGCATCGTCATCAGATCCGCATGCTACAGCCAGCATAAGCAAGGACGCGAGAGCTACAAGTAATAGACTAAGTCTCATAGACTTCCCTCCCCAAATTACCTTTTT